>JADFPK010000247.1 GCA_022562375.1 Pseudomonadota bacterium | reverse complement strand
GGAGGCCGAGGACGGCTATTTCCGCATCCTCGGGCGCTTGGACGACGTCATCAATGTCGCCGGCCACCGGCTCGGCACCAAGGAGCTGGAATCGGCCTCCCTCACGGTCGATGAGGTCGCCGAGGCCGCGGTGGTGCCGGTGGTCGATGAGATCAAGGGCCGGGTGCCCGATCTTTACGTCTCGCTCAAGTCCGGGGCCGACGGCGGCGAGGCGTTGCAGAAAAAGATCGTCGCCCGGATCGAGACCGAGATCGGCAAGATCGCCCGGCCCAAGCATGTCTATATCGTGCCCGACATGCCGAAGACGCGCTCGGGCAAGATCATGCGACGCGTCTTGGCGGCGATCTCCAACACCATGGACATCGGCGACGTGACGACGCTGGCCAATCCCGACATCGTCGAGGAAATCCGCGTCCTGGTCCAGGGCAAGGACAAGCTCGCCACCAAGGAAGGCCCCGAGGACCTCAAGCGCTTCGGCGAGGAGGGGTAGGGGGGGCACAGGCGGGCCGGCGCGTTTCGCCGGAGCCAGGCTCCCGGCCTTCACCGGTCAGGCGCGAGGCGCCTCAGCCGCCGCGGTGGCGGGCGGTGATGTCGGCTTGGCGGGCGCGGATCTCGGGCGGCCAGGAGGCCTTGATGTAGGCGATCACGGCCGCGATCTCGGCGTCGCTCAGCACCTCGGCGAACCCCCCCATGGCGGTCTTGTAACCCGGCGGCGCGAAACGCAGCGTGCCGTGCTTGGTGATGTCGAACAGCCACGGGTCCGGGTGGTGCCAGGTGTGGCCCGAAGCGTCATGGGGCGGCGCCGGCAACTCGCCGCCGGGAAGACGTTGGCGCCAATTCGGCTGGCCTTCGAGGTTGGCGCCGTGACACGCCGCGCACCGGGCATCGTAGACCGTCTTGCCGAGCGCCAATTGCGTCGCGCCGCCCGCGCCGGTGGCCTCGGGACCCGGCGCCTCGGCAAAACGCCCGATGACGTATCCACCGACGGCGAGGATGAGGACGGCGCCAAGGGCGACGGCCAGGATCAACGCCCTTCGCCGTCCCTGGCCCGTTTCCTTGGGGCCCGTTCCCTTGGGGCGCGGATTCCTGCCCGAATCGTCGTTCATCGCCGCCATTCCTTATCGACCGACAGCCGCCGTCCCCAATTTCAATCACTCCCGACGCATTACCCTGTCGGGCGGGAACCCACCATTGATTGTCGTTATGGCGTCCGCGGCTTCCTCGCCGACCGTCCACCATCCCGGCACCAAAGTCTTATCCTTTTCAGCCAACGCCTTGAGTGCCGGTAACGCCCGCCGAACACCATATTTGCCGATAGCGAAGCATGCCCAAAATCGCACCTCGGGCGATGCATCGCCAAGCGCCCTCAGGAGAGACGCGATCACGCGCCTCGCCAGCCGGCGCCGGCGATCTCCCCAATCGATATAATTTAGCCCTTCGCAGACTTGCGCCCTAACCGCGGGAGCCTCATTTTCGTCATTCAACACGTCAAGGTATGCTTCGAGGACCGGTCGCGAATAACCATACGCCATCAAGAATGACAGCGCGTATCCGGCGGCTTCCCTGTAATCGGCCCGAGCGCCCTTTCGCATGATGTCCAGGAGCGGCCTGACCACCGCCTTGCCCCCGATCACCGAAATCGAGGTAGCGGCTGCCGTACCAAGTGCTCGATCGTCACTTTGCAAGTATTTGAGCAGCCCTCGAGCATGCCGTTTCGTGCCCAACCTTCCCATCAGCCATGCCGCTGTTGACCTTTCCTCGGCGCCCATCGAGTCCATGGCCGCGATCAGGTCATCGCAGGAAGAGACCCCGGACTCGAGCACCCGATCAATGTCTCCGGCCGATTCCGGGTGAACCGATTTGACTTTCGCTATACCTGCTTCGAACGATGTCTTACGTGCCATTTGTCAGCGCTGGCCGTCACGGAGGTGCCGGGGTAGGCTTAATTACCTTAGGCCTTGACCCTGCCGGAAGGTCAAGGGGCAATCGGTGAGGAAGTGCCGATGATTCGCCAAGCCGGGTCCGCCCGGTCAATCGCCGGGCGCGGGCGGGGCGCACCAGCCTTGGCGGCGCTTGCCTCTATAGGGCCGGCCGAGACCGGCGTCGAGAAGCGCCGTTCCGAGGTCATCGCCGGCGCTGGTCTCGACCCTGGCCAGCACCCGGCCGGCGAACTTGCCGTACTGGACGCCGTGGAGGCTGACCTCGCCATCGGCGATCCTGGCGGCGACGAGGTCCCGCGCCTGGCGCGCCAGGATGCGTTCCCTCTCGCACTTGCCGCGAAGCTCCGGCGCGTCGACGCCGGCGAGGCGGACCTTGATCTCGATCTCCTGGCCGATCCAGATCCGCGCCCGCACCATCAGCGTGTCGCCGTCGATGACCCGAAGCACCCTGGCCGGGACCGGCCCCGGAACGGATTGGCGGTGAAGGGGCACAGGCTTGGGCGATGCCAGTTGCGGCGATTGTCCCGCCGCCGCGCCGGCGCCGAGGATAAGGGCGGGGACGAAAGCGAGCACCGCGATCGCGGCGCCCATTCCGGCGCTCATTCCCCTGCGCCGCGCCCCGCTAGACACACTCGCCCAACCGAACATCCAACAACTCTCAAGGCCCCGGGCGGCGCCTGAGGCGCGGCCCCTGAAACCTCAGGATAATCCCGCAGGGCGAACAAAACAAGTACAAATTAGGGATATGGTCTTAAACTTCTTGGTGCATGGATTTACTGTCAATCAATCTACACTTGCAAACCGCCGCCATCGCGGCGCCTGGATATAGCGTCCCGCACCGGCCCACCCGCCTCCCGACCCGTCGCCCGAAGGCTATGGGCCGCAGGGCGAAGTCGTACGGCCCGTCGCCCGAAGGCTATGGGCCGCAGGGCGGAGGGCAGGCCGGCGCCGACCGCGAAAGGCGGCCAGGAGCCCTAAAAATCGATGCACCGGCCCTTCTTTTCCCAATCGCCGTAACGCGT
>JADFPK010000246.1 GCA_022562375.1 Pseudomonadota bacterium | reverse complement strand
TACAATTTTCCCCAAGGCCGCGTCACCGATCACCGCATCAATCTGACCCTTCACAAACTCGACAAGGTGATGGCGGGCGAAGCCCTGGACGAGGTCATCGAAGCCTTGATCGCCGAGGATCAGGCCAGCCGGTTGGCCGAGATCGCATGAGGACCGGCGCCACCATAGGGGGCGAGCTCGACCGCGCCGCCGGACGGTTGAAGAGCGCCGGCATTCCGGGTCCTCGGTCGGAGGCCCGCCTGCTGATGGGTTACGCGCTTGGTCTCAGCCGGGAGACCGTGTTCGGCCATGCCGACCGCCCGGTAACGCCGGGGGACGCGAAGCGCTTCGAGAGCGCCATCCGCCGCCGGGTCTCACGCGAACCCGCCGCCCGCATACTTGGTTGCCGCGAGTTTTGGAGTCTCCCCTTCCGGGTTACGGCGGCGACGCTCATCCCACGGCCCGAAACCGAGACCGTGATCGAGGCCGCGCTCGAGGTCGCGGGCGGAGGCGACAGCGCCATCGATATCCTCGATCTCGGCACCGGTACGGGATGCCTTTTGCTGGCGCTGCTGAGCGAGCTTGCCAACGCCAGGGGGCTTGGCGTCGATGCCAGCGTCGAGGCTCTCGAGGTGGCGGCGGCCAACGCAAGCGCCCTCGGGCTGAGCGATCGCGCGCGCTTTCGCCTCGGCGACTGGGGCAAAGGGTTGCGCCGGCGGTTCGATCTCATCGTCGTCAACCCTCCCTACATCCGCGCCGATGAGATCGGCGGCCTCGAACCGGAAGTCGCGCGGTTCGAACCCGGCCTCGCCCTTTCGGGCGGCGCCGACGGGCTTGGATGTTACCGCGCCCTGGCGGCGGATATTCGAAGCCTGATGGCGCCTGGCGCGCGGATCGTTCTGGAGATCGGCGATGGACAAGGCGATGGCGTGACCGCCATCCTCGGCGCCCAGGGGTTGGAAGTGACCGCCCGACGGGCGGACCTCTCCGGGGTTTCCCGGTGCCTGGTAGCGGAATTCACCGCTTAATTAACGATAAAGTAACGATAAGGTGAAAAAAATGGTTGGAATGTTTGACGTTCCCTATTAGGTTTCCGGAGTGAGCGATTGAAGCGTAGCTTTCGCTCCCGGATCCCGATAGTTGCCCCAAAAAACGCTGTCCTCGGCCCGCCGGGTTGGTTTCGGACAAAAGGGCGAACAAAGATGTTCGGGTTGTCTAAGACATTAAATGTGAAATCTGAACGGTATGAGACAAGGTACCAACTCCAGGCGTTTGCGTAACCGCAACGGTCGGCGACAGCACTCATCGTCAAAGCAAAATACGTTTGACAGCAGCGGCCCCGACGTAAAGGTCCGAGGCACGGCCAGCCAAGTGTTCGAGAAATACCTGACGCTCGCCCGCGATGCGACGACGTCCGGCGACCGTGTCGCCGCCGAGAATTTCTTCCAACACGCCGAGCACTATTACCGGATCCTTAACTTCAACGGCAACTCGTCCGGCGCCAACGGTGGCGGCGGCGCCAAGCCCCGGGTCAAGTGGCGGCGGCAACAGCGATGCCGGCAGGGACGCGGTTGTGGCGGCCAACGGTGAGTCCAAGGATTCCGGCGGTCTCGCGGTTGCCGGCGATGGCAAGGAGCAACCCGCGGCGTCGGACGGGACTACGGCCGAGGCGGGAAACAGCGATCCGGAAAAGACCCCTTCAGACTAGACCTTACCGCTTCCGGGGTCCGCTCGTTCCGCCGTTGCCTTCGTAAGATCATTCGATCCGGGCGTCCTCGACCCTGGAGCGCTGTCCCGCCAGCGGCCTCTTGCGTCGCGGCGAAGTCACCTTATATAGACAACAAAACCATGTAATCATTGGGGTTTTTGATCCGCTCCCGGTCGCAAGGGCCGGCGAGCCGCACGGAGCACAGTCGAATGGAGTTTGAAAGGTTCACCGAACGCGCCCGTGGATTCATTCATGCGGCCCAGTCCCTGGCCGTCGGCATGAGCCACCAGCAGATCACGCCTGAGCATCTGCTCAAGGTTCTGCTGGCCGACAAGGAAGGCCTGGCGGCCGAATTGATCGCCAGCGCCGGCGGCGATGTGGCGACGGTGTCGAGCGCGCTCGAGACGGCGCTGGGGAAAGTGCCGAGGGTGGAGGGGTCGGGCGCCGGCCAGGTCTACCTCGCTCCGGAAGCCCAGCGCCTGCTCGAGGCCGCCGATAAGCTGGCCGAAAAGGCCGGCGACAGTTTCGTCACCACCGAACGGATCCTGCTCGCCTGTGTCATGGCGACCGGCGCCGGGGTCGCCGGGATTCTCGCCGACGCCGGCGTCACGGCGCGGAATTTGAGCGGCGCCATCGACGCGATGCGCAAGGGACGCAAGGCGGACAGCGCCACTTCCGAAGATAGCTATGACGCCCTCGGGAAATATACCGGTGATCTCACCGTGATGGCGCGCGAGGGCGCCCTCGATCCGGTGATCGGACGCGATGAGGAAATCCGCCGCACCGTCCAGATCCTGTCCCGCCGCACCAAGAACAACCCGGTGCTGATCGGCGAGCCGGGCGTCGGCAAAACAGCCATCGTCGAAGGCCTCGCTCAACGGATCGTCAACGGCGACGTGCCCGAAAGCCTCAAGGAGAAGCGCCTGTTGGTCCTCGATCTCGGCGCCCTCATCGCCGGAGCCAAGTTCCGCGGCGAGTTCGAGGAGAGGCTCAAGGCGGTGTTACAGGAGATCTCGGCCGCCGAAGGCGAAGTGATCCTGTTCATCGACGAGTTGCACACACTGATCGGCGCCGGCGCCGCGGAAGGCGCCATGGATGCCTCGAATATGCTCAAACCGGCGCTGGCGCGTGGCGAGTTGCATTGCGTCGGCGCCACGACACTCGATGAATACCGCAAGCATATCGAAAAGGACGCGGCGCTGGCGCGGCGTTTCCAGCCGCTTTTCGTCGCCGAACCCAATGTCGAGGACACCATCTCGATCCT
>JADFPK010000039.1 GCA_022562375.1 Pseudomonadota bacterium | reverse complement strand
TCGCAACGACATCATCCCCCGCGCCCGCGGCGAGGCGGCGAAGGTGGTGCAGGCGGCCGAGGGCTATAAGCGGGAGATCGTCGCCCGCGCCGAGGGCGACGCCAAGCGTTTTACCTCGGTCTACAACGAATATAAGGTGGCCAAGGAGGTCACCACCCAGCGCCTCTATCTCGAAACCATGGAGGAGATCCTGCGCCGGACCAATAAGGTCATCATCGACTCAGGCGCCTCCGGGTCCCAGGGCGTGGTGCCCTATCTGCCCTTGCCGGAGGTGCAGAAGCGAATCAGGGGGCAGGCCAAATGAGCAAGAACATCCTGACCATCCTCGGCATCGTCGTCATCGCCCTTGGCGTCGTCGCCTTCAACTCCATGTTCACGGTCCACCAGACCCAACAGGCGCTGGTGCTGCAATTCGGCGAATACAAACGGACGATCATCGAGCCCGGCCTCCATTTCAAGATGCCGATCCTGCAGCAGGTCATCCACTTCGAGAAACGGGTGTTGAATGTCGATCCGCCGGTGGAGCGCATCATCCTGGCCGGACAGAAGCCGCTGCTGGTCGACGCTTTCGCGCGCTACCATATCGCCGACCCGCTGCTTTTCTATCAGCGGGTGCGCAACGAGACCGTGGCGGTCCAGCGGCTCGGCACCATCATCAACGCCAAACTGCGCGAAATCCTCGGCGGCGAAACGCTGACGACGGTGCTCTCGGGGAAGCGTGCAAGCATCATGGACAGGATCCTCGCGGGGGTGAAGGCGGAGGCGGCCGATTTCGGCATCGACGTCATCGACGTGCGCATCCGCCGCAGCGACCTGCCGCAGAAGACCGAAGAGGCGGTCTATGAACGCATGAAGAGCGAGCGCGTTCGCGAGGCCAAGGAGCACCGCGCCGAGGGCGCCGAGGCCGGCCAGCGCATCCGCGCCGGAGCCGATCGGGATCGCACCATCATTCTCGCCGAGGCGCAGAGGAAGGCGCAGATCCTGAGCGGCGAAGGCGACGCGTTTTCCTACAAGATCTACGCCGACGCCTTCGGCCAGGACCCGGAATTCTTCGCCTTCTACCGCTCGATGCAGGCTTATCGCGAAGCCATCGGCGAGGACACCACCATGGTGTTGTCGCCGGACAGCGACTTCTTCCGCTTTTTCGGCGATCCCAGGGGTAGGCGGAAAGACAGATCGAAGGGCAAGTGACACCGACATTAGAGGGTTGTGCGGCAGGACATGCTGACCGATCTCTTGACCGCCCTGGCCCTGATATTGGTGATCGAGGGGGTGGTCTATAGTTTGTTTCCCGAAGGCATGAAGCGCCTCATGGTCCAGGTCCTGGGACTCCAGGCGTCGGATTTGCGCACCGCCGGATTGATCGCGGCGACCCTTGGCGTCGGTTTCGTCTGGCTGCTGAGGGGCTGAGGGGTTGAAGGGCGCATCGGCGCCCGCGGATTCGTCATCGAGGGCGGTAACAAAATTGGCCAGATCGTCATATTTCGACCATATTCATGGCATACCACCTTCCCATGCATCGCGGCCCCATGGTGGCCGCTCCCATGTGATGATCTTCCCGGCGGCTCGGCGCGGAGTTGAAATTCGGCTCCCCCGGCCATACTTGTTTCCCAAGACGGCCGGTGCCGCCGCGTGAATGAATGATCGGAGATTCCCTGTGACCCAAAGTCTCATCATATCCCCCTTGCCGGGCCTCCGCGCCCCCCGGGTTCGCGGCGCCGCTCCGTTGATCTGGTGTGCGGCCGGGCTGCTGGCCTTTATCCTCATGGTCCCGCCTTTCGCGGCGCGGGCGCAGGCGGCGCCGGAAAGTTTCGCCGACCTGGCGGAAAGACTGTTGCCCGCGGTGGTCAACATCTCGTCGACCCAGGTGACCCGGGAGCGCAGCCAGCGCGGACCGGAAATTCCCCAGTTTCCTCCCGGCTCGCCCTTCGAGGATTGGTTCCGCGAATTCCTCGAGCGCAACCGTCCCGAATCGACGCCCAGGCGGGTCAGCTCGCTGGGGTCGGGGTTCATCATCGATGTCGCCGGTTACATCGTCACCAACAACCACGTCATCGAGGAGGCGGATGAAATCACCGTCATCTTGCAGGACGACACCAATCTCAAGGCCACGATCGTCGGCCGCGACAAGAAGACCGATCTGGCCCTGCTGAAGGTCGAGACCGACAAGCCGCTTACCGCCGTGGAGTGGGGGGATTCGAACAAGAGCCGGGTCGGCGACTGGGTGGTCGCCATCGGCAACCCGTTCGGCCTCGGCGGGACGGTGACGGCGGGCATCATCTCGGCCCGCGCGCGGGACATCAATTCAGGCCCCTATGACGACTATCTGCAGACCGACGCCTCGATCAACCGCGGCAATTCCGGCGGCCCGATGTTCAACATCGAGGGCGAGGTGATCGGCGTCAATACCGCCATCTTTTCGCCTTCGGGCGGCAGCGTCGGCATCGGCTTCGCCGTGCCCTCGGCGCTTGCCAAGACGGTGATCGACCAGTTGCGCAAGCACGGGCGGACGCGGCGCGGCTGGCTCGGGGTGCGGATCCAGACCGTGACCGAGGAGATCGCCGAAAGCCTCGGCCTCGAAAAAGCCCACGGCGCCCTGGTCGCCGGCGCCACCGACGGCGGCCCGGCGAAGGAGTCCGGCATCGAGGCCGGCGACGTCATTCTGCGTTTCGACGGCAAGGATGTCAGCGACATGCGCAAGCTGCCGCGTATCGTCGCCGAGACCCCGATCGACAAGGCGGTCAAGGTCGAACTGTGGCGCAAGGGCGAAAAAAAGATCATCGACGTCACCATCGGCGAGTTGAAGGAACAGGTTGCCGTCACCGCCGAGGTCCAGGGCAAGGACAGCGGCCAGGGAACGGTCAGCATGCTCGGCCTGACCCTGTCGACGATCACACCGAAATTGCGCGAACGCTTCAAACTCGGCGATGAAACCAAGGGGATCATCGTCACCCGCGTCAAGGACGATTCGGTCGCCAAGAAGAAAGGCATCCGCAAAGGCGATGTCATCCTCGAAGTCAGCCAGGACAAGGTCGAGACCCCGGGCGACGTCAAGTCCATGGTCGAGAAGGCCCGTTCGGCCAAACGCAAGTCCGTCCTTTTGCTGATCGAACGCCAGAACGACCAGCGCTTCGTGGTGTTGCCGATCGCCAAGAGCTGATCGGATAATGCTCTTGGCGCGCTTCAATCGCTGAATTCGTCCAGGCGGTATCCCTGGAGATAAAGAAGGGCGGTCAAGTCGCCGTGCTCCACCCGTAAAGGAGCCGCCGCCGCCACCGACGGCTTGGCGTGGTATGCCACCCCCAGCCCCGCCGCCCGCAACATCTCGAGATCGTTGGCGCCGTCGCCGACGGCCAGCGTCGCCGAAAGCGGCAATCCGCGTTCCGCCGCCAGGCGTTCGAGCGCCGCGAGCTTGTCGGCCGGCCCCAGCACCGGTTCCCTGACCGTGCCCGTCAGCCTGCCGTCGCGGATCTCGAGCTCATTCGCCTGATCGAAATCGAAGCCGAGGCGGTCCCGCACGGCGCCGGTGAAACAGGTGAATCCGCCGGAAATCAGGGCCGCGTAGGCGCCATCGGCCCTCATGGTCCGGACCAGGGTGCCGGCGCCGGGGCTCAGCGTCACGCGTTCGAGCGCGCGGTCGAGAATATCGACCGGCATGCCGGCCAACAGCCCGACCCGCTCATTCAGCGCCGGGGTGAAGTCGATCTCGCCGTTCATGGCCCGCCGGGTGATGTCCGCGACCTTCTCGCGCTCACCGATGAAGTCGGCCAATTCGTCGAGCATCTCGTTCTCGATCACGGTCGATTCCATATCGGCGATCAGCAGCTTCTTGCGCCGCCCCTGGCGCGCCTGGACCGCCATGTCGACACCGAGTGTCCCGAGCGCCTGGCGTACCGCCGCTTGGGATTTCCCGAGGTCGGGGGCGGAAAAGGCGATGTCGCAGGCGATCCCCGGCGCCAGCCAATCCACGGCTTCGGTCCGGGCGCCCGATTCCCCGAGGGCGTCCAACGCCATCCCGGCGATACCATCATCGAGAATCAGACCGCCGGCGGTGCTATCATCCCCATCGTGCTTAGGGCCGCCGGCGATCAGGGTGAGGACGTTCCGCATGGCGGCATATTGGGTGCCGCCGCCGGTGTTGGCAAGTTCGGCCCACGCCTTGGGCCGGGGCGGGGCCGGGTGGTAACGGATGCCCGGGCAGCGCCGGAATTCGTTGGGCCGGAATTCGTTGGGCCGGAATTCGTTGGGCCGGAATTCGTTGGGCCGGAATTCGTTGGGCCGGAATTCGTTGGGAAGGTTGCCATGACCGAGAGATGCCAAACGGCTGGGGGAAGCGCGGTGGCGGGGCCAGAGGCGTCATGCGTCCTCGTCATCGCCGGACCGACCGCGAGCGGCAAGTCTTCCCTCGCCTTGGCGGTGGCGGAAAGGTTCGGCGGCGTCGTCATCAACGCCGACGCCATGCAGGTCTACCGGGATGTGGAAGTCCTCACCGCCCAGCCCGCCGCCGCCGCCCGCGCCCGCGTGCCGCATCGGCTTTACGGCGTCATCGCCCCCAGCGAGGCGTGTTCGGCCGGGCGCTGGCGCGAGATGGCGCTGGAGGAGATCGGCGCCGCCCTTGCGGGTGGAAAATTGCCGGTCGTCGTCGGCGGCACCGGGCTCTACCTCAAGGCCCTGATGGAGGGGCTGGCGCCGATACCCGAGGTTCCCGACGAGGTGCGGGCATCGGCGCGCCAACTTCATGCCCGGCTTGGCGGGGAGGCGTTCCATCGGGAGCTTGCCCGCGTCGATCCGGAAACCGCCGCCCGCCTCGAGCCCGGCGATTCCCAGCGCCTGATCCGCGCCTGGGAGGTGTCGCGGGCGACCGGCCGCTCACTCTCTTCGTGGCATCGCGGCGATGGCGCCGGCCCGCCGCCGGGCCTGGCGTTCAAGACCGTGATGTTCGATCCCCCCAGGCAGGCGCTTTACGCGGCCGCCGACGCGCGCTTCGAACGGATGATCGCCGATGGCGCGATCGAGGAGGCCAAGGCGCTCGATGCGCGGGGTCTCGATCCCGAACTTCCGGTCATGAAGGCGCTCGGCGTGCGCGAGCTCCTCGGCTTTATCCATGGGGCTATCGGCATCGACGCCGCCGTATCGCGCGCCAAGCAGGCGACGCGAAATTACGCCAAGCGGCAGCTTACCTGGTTCCGCCGCCAGATGGCCGCCGATGAGGTCATTTACGCGCAATATTCAGAAAGTTTTAACGAAAGTATCTTTTCATTTATTATATCATTATCCTTGACCGTGGACCGGTGAAAGACTAGTTTTGCGCTCCCCGCGGGGCCGAAAGCGCGGCATGGTTTTTGTTGGCTCTTGTTCCCACATGGCCGCATTCGGCGATGGCGCCCGGTCCACCCGTGACCGGGTGATCTTTCGTCGGGCGGGTCCTTGCCTGGGCCGCGGTTCGGTCCAACCTTTGTATGCGTGGAGATGAACCAGATGGATGACGCTCGACTGACCGGATCCGAGATCATACTCAAGGTGCTGGTGGATCAGGGCGTCGACGTCATTTTCGGCTATCCCGGCGGCGCCGTCCTGCCGATCTACGACGCCCTGTACCAACAGGAAGCCCTCCGTCACATCCTGGTCCGCCAGGAAGGCGGCGCGGTGCATGCCGCCGAAGGATACGCGCGCTCCACCGGCAAGGTCGGCGTCGTCCTGGTGACCTCGGGGCCGGGCGCGACCAATGTGGTCACCGGCCTGACGGACGCCTTGATGGACAGCATCCCCGTCGTCTGCCTCACCGGCCAGGTGCCGACGCATCTGATCGGCAACGACGCGTTCCAGGAGGCCGACACCACCGGCATTACCCGGCCGTGCACCAAGCACAACTACCTGGTCAAAAGCATCGACGATTTGGCGCGGGTCCTGCACGAGGCCTTTTACGTCGCATCATCCGGCCGGCCCGGCCCGGTGGTGGTGGACTTGCCGAAGGACATTTTACAGGCCGAGGCGGTCTATACGACGTCGCGCCAAACCAGGCACAAGACCTACCGGCCCAAATTGAAGGGCGAAGCCGATCAGATCGAAAGAGCCGTGCGTCTGATCGCCGGCGCCAAGCGGCCGATCTTCTATACCGGGGGCGGGGTCATCAACTCGGGTCCCGCGGCATCGCGTCTGCTGGCGCGGTTGGTGCGGATGACCGGCTTTCCCTGCACCAATACGCTCATGGGTCTCGGCGGTTTCCCCGGGTCCGATCCCCTGTTCATCGGCATGCTCGGCATGCACGGCACCTATGAAGCCAACCTGACGATGTACAATTGCGACCTGATGATCGCGGTGGGGGCGCGATTCGACGACCGGGTGACGGGCAAGCTGACGGAGTTCTCGCCCCGTTCGAAGAAGATCCAGATCGACATCGATCCGACATCCATCAACAAGAACGTGATGGTCGATCTGCCCATCATCGGCGATGTCGGGACCGTCCTCAGGCAGATCATCAAGCGGTGGAAGGAAGGGGAATGCCGCGCGGACGAGGAGGCGCTGGGCAAGTGGTGGAAGCAGATCCGCGCCTGGCAGGGCCGTGACTGCCTTTCCTACGAGATGTCGGACACCATCATCAAGCCTCAATTCGCGCTCCAGCGCCTTTACGAGCACACCAAGAAGCGCGACGTCTACATCACCACGGAAGTCGGGCAGCACCAGATGTGGGCGGCGCAGTATTACAAGCTGGAGAAGCCGAAGCGCTTCATGACCTCGGGCGGGCTGGGCACCATGGGCTACGGCCTGCCGGCGGCGATCGGGGTGCAGATCGCCCATCCCGACGCCCTGGTCATCGACATCGCCGGCGAGGCGTCGATCCTGATGAACATCCAGGAGATGTCGACCGCCTGCCAGTACCGGCTGCCGGTCAAGATCTTCATCCTCAACAACCAGTATATGGGCATGGTGCGCCAGTGGCAGGAACTGCTCTATGGCGGCCGCTACGCCGAAACCTACACCGCCGCGCTGCCGGATTTCGTCAAGCTCGCCGAATCGTTCCACGCCGTCGGCCTGCGGGCGGAAAAGCCCGACGAGGTCGACGGCGTGATCTCGGAGATGCTCGCCACCGATCGTCCGGTGATCGTCGACGTCGTCGTCGATCAGATGGAGAACTGCTTCCCCATGATCCCCTCGGGCGCGGCCCATCACGAGATGCTTCTGGGTCCCGACGACAAGGCCAAGGCGCCGGTGTCCGAGGAGGGCATGGTGCTCGTTTAGATGAGCGCGCCGGGGGTCTTCGCTCCGCTCCGATTTGTGTTATGTTGCGGTCCTGGGCCGGTATGTTTCGGAGTGAGATCTGGTGGAAGAAGAGGTCAGCAAGCACACGATTTCGGTTCTTGTGGACAACGAGGCCGGCGTCCTCGCCCGGGTCATCGGCCTGTTTTCGGGGCGCGGATACAATATCGAAAGCCTGACCGTGGCCGAGGTCGATAAGCGGAATTCGGTCTCCCGCATTACCGTCGTCACCTCGGGCACGCCGATGATCATCGAACAGATCAAGGCACAACTGTCGCGTCTGGTGCCGGTCCACACGGTAAGCGATCACACCGAGGAAGGCCCCTATGTCGAGCGCGAACTGGCCCTGATCAAGGTCGCGTGCGCCGGCGAGAAACGGGTGGAATCGCTGAGGATCGCGGACATCTTCCGCGCCCGCGTCGTCGACAGCACCAACCGCTCCTTCGTCTTCGAGATCACCGGCGCGACGGAGAAGCTCGAGGCCGTCATCAAGCTGATGATGCCGCTGGGCCTCGTCGAGGTCTCGCGTACCGGGGTGGTCGCCATCGCCCGGGGCGAAAAGCCCATCTAGGGGCGAAAAGTTCATCCAGGTCATACCGCCGCCGGAGTCCTTAAGGCCGAGGCCGGACAGCAGCGCCGGGCGGCGGCAGCAGGAGAGGGAACCCATCATGCGCGTATTCTACGATCGGGACGCCGACGTCAATCTCGTCAAGTCGAAGAAGGTCGCCGTCGTCGGCTACGGCAGCCAGGGGCACGCCCACGCCATCAATCTCAAGGAAAGCGGGGTCAAGGACATCGTCGTCGCCCTTCGCGCCGGCTCGGGCAGCATCAAGAAGGCCGAGGACGCCGGCCTGGAGGTGGTGAGCCCGGCGGAAGCCGCGAAGTGGGCCGACGTCGTCATGGTCCTGGTGCCGGACGAGCTCCAGGCGGCGCTTTACCGGGACGACCTTGTGGACAACATGAAGAAGGGCGCGGCGCTCGCCTTCGCCCACGGGTTCAACATCCATTTCAAGCTGATCGAGCCGCGAGAGGATTTCGATGTCTTCATGATCGCGCCCAAGGGGCCCGGCCATACGGTGCGTTCGGAATATCAGCGCGGCGCCGGCGTGCCTTGCCTGCTGGCCGTCGCCCAGGACGCCTCGGGCAACGCCCACGAGATCGGCTTGTCCTATGGCGCCGCCATCGGCGGCGGCCGCGCCGGAATCATCGAGACCACCTTCCGCGAGGAATGCGAGACCGATTTGTTCGGCGAGCAGGTGGTGCTGTGCGGCGGCCTTACCTCGCTGATCCAGGCCGGATTCGAGACCCTGGTCGAGGCCGGCTATGCCCCGGAGATGGCCTATTTCGAGTGCCTGCACGAGGTCAAGTTGATCGTCGACCTGATCTATGAAGGGGGCATCGCCAATATGCGCTATTCGATCTCGAATACCGCCGAGTACGGCGATTACTCCCGTGGGCCGCGGGTCATCGACGACCATGTCCGGGCGACGATGAAGGAGATCCTCGATGACATCCAGTCGGGCCGTTTCGCCCGCGAATGGGTGCTCGAGAACGTTGCCGGACAGACCAGCTTCAAGGCCATGCGCCGGCGCGCCGCCGCCCACCCGATCGAGGAAGTGGGCGAGAGGCTGCGTGAAATGATGCCCTGGATCGCCGAAAAACGCCTGGTCGACAAGTCGAAAAACTGAATCGAATCAAGGCCCGGCACATCCGCGCGGCGCTCTTTGCCCGCTCGGTCGGGGCCGGGAAGCCGGCGATCGCGCCGGGGGCACGGGGCGGAAAATTTTTGTCCGGGGACAATTGAATATTGCCCTCGGCGGGGAAATAGGCGTAAAGATAAGGCGTTAAACAGGTTTCTTGAGAATTTTATCTATCGTTATTTGTGGTTCGTTAACAGGTACCGGCTAAAGAGCCGCAACAGGGAAGGCTATTCCTTCGCTCCCGGCACCGGACGCGACGGCTGATAGGGTCATGACAGGAAACGTGAAATCCACCGTCGGCACAGGCTTGGGCTCCCCGGCTTCGGGGGCCTGGCCCCACTTCCGCCGGTCCCGGCAACCGCTGCGCGTGCTCCCGTTCATCTTGCTCATGGGGGAAATGACACTGCGACTTAGGCACCCCTGAACGCCGCCATCTTCAAGCGGTGGCCGTTCAGGGGCGAAACTCTTGAACCCCGTTGAGCCACAATTCGCAGTGAAGGACCAGACAGATGAGCAAGAGCAAGGACGAAAACCGAGTCATCATTTTCGACACGACTTTGCGCGACGGCGAACAAGCGCCGGGCGCCTCGATGAACCTGGAGGAAAAGTTGCGGATCGCCAAGGTGTTGGCGGAGCTCGGCGTCGATATCATCGAGGCCGGTTTCCCCATCGCCTCTAACGGCGATTTCGAGGCCGTGCGGGAGATTTCCAGGGCCGTCACCGCGCCGGTCATCTGCGCGCTGGCGCGGGCCGGCCGGCAAGACATCGAGCGCGCGGCGGAAGCGCTCGAACCGGCCAAGCGCAAACGCATCCACACCTTCATCTCGACCAGCCCGCTGCACATGAAATACAAGCTGCAGATGGAGCCCGAGGAGGTGCACCAGGCGGTCATCGACAGCGTCAGTCGTGCGCGCAATCTCTGCGACGACGTCGAGTGGAGCTGCGAGGACGGTTCCCGCACGGAGCCCGATTTCCTCTGCCGCACCGTCGAATCCGCGATCGCCGCGGGCGCCTCCACCATCAACATTGCCGATACCGTGGGCTACGCCATTCCCGACGAGTTCGCGGCGCTCATCTCGATGCTGTTCGACCGCGTCCCCAACATCGACAAGGCGGTGATCTCGGTCCACTGCCATAACGATCTCGGCCTGGCGGTAGCCAATTCGCTGGCGGCCATCCACGCCGGCGCCCGCCAGGTCGAATGCACGATCAACGGTCTGGGTGAGCGCGCCGGCAACGCGGCGCTCGAGGAGATCGTCATGACGCTCAGCACCCGTCACGATTTTCTGCCCTATGACACCGCGATCAAGACCGAGAACATCATCAAGGCATCGCGTCTGGTGTCCGGCGTCACCGGTTTCTTGGTCCAGCCCAACAAGGCGATCGTCGGCGCCAACGCCTTCGCCCATGAAGCGGGGATACATCAGCACGGAATGATGAAGCACGCGGGCACCTACGAGATCATGCGTCCGGAATCCATCGGCCTGACCAAGTCCACATTGGTCATGGGCAAGCATTCGGGACGCCATGCGTTCCGGGCGAAGCTTGGTGAATTGGGCTTCGATATCGGCGACAACGCCCTGGAGGACGTCTTCCGCCGGTTCAAGGACCTGGCCGACAAGAAGAAGGAGATCTTCGACGAGGACATCATCGCCCTGGTGGATGACGAGGTCTTGCGCGTCAACGACCGCATCAGGTTGGGCTCGCTCAGGGTGGTGTGCGGTACCGAAGGGCCGCAGACCGCGGAGCTGGCGCTCGACATCGACGGCGAGGTCCGCAGCACCATGGCCGAGGGCGATGGCCCCGTCGACGCCACCTTCGCCGCCATCCGGCAACTGTTCCCCCACGAGGCCAAGCTGGCGCTGTTCCAGGTCCATGCCGTGACCAAGGGCACCGATGCCCAGGCCGAGGTTACGGTGCGTCTCGAAGAGAACGGCCGCACGGTGAACGGCCAGGGCGCGGATACCGATACGCTGGTCGCCGCCGCCCGCGCCTATGTCAACGCGCTCAATAAGCTTTTGATCCAGCGGGAGAAATCGGTATCGGCGCTGTCCGCTTAGCTCATCGGGCGGCAAAATCTGGTTGTAGGAGGGACGAAATAGGCTTAACGGTTTATAAACGGGGTCACTGTAATTAAATCAAGCTCGTAGCCCGGCCTTCCGGGCAGGGTGGGCGAGGACCCAGGTCAAAGTCAACGGATGAAGTGAGGGCTTATGTTTTCCCGACTGTTCGGCATGCTTTCGGCGGATATGGCGATCGACCTCGGCACGGCCAACACCCTGGTCTACGTCAAGGGCCGCGGCATC
>JADFPK010000245.1 GCA_022562375.1 Pseudomonadota bacterium | reverse complement strand
CACGGACCGCACGGACCGCACGGGCTCTTGGCGGCGCAGGGGTTCTTGGCCGCGCAGGGGTTGCATCCGCCCTTCGCCGCGCACGGGTTCTTGGCGGCGCAAGGATTGCACCCGCCCTTCGCCGCGCACGGGTTCTTGACGGCGCAAGGGTTGCACCCGCGCTTGGCGGCGCAGGGATTGCACCCGCCCTTGGCCGCGCACGGGTTCTTGACCGCGCAGGGGTTGCAGATGGCTGCCTTGGCCAGGCGCGGTATCACGCACTTGGAGGAGAACGCCGATCCGCCCCCGGCACAGGGATTGCACGGATTGCAAGGGTTGCATCCGCCCTTGGCGGCGCAGGGGTTCTTGGCGGCGCAAGGGTTGCATCGCTTGGCCGCGCAGGGGTTGCAGCCGCGCTTTGCGGCACACGGGTTCTTCGCCGCGCACGGGTTCTGGGCCACGTTCACCCCGCCGTGCCAGCCGGCGGCGGGCCCGGGATCCGTGGTTAGCGTAACCCCGCCGATGCCGACACCGACACCGATCAGGAGCGGTAACACGGTGGTGGACAACAGCCGGTTTCTCAATGGGTTCATGGTATAGCCCCTCTATCGTTCGCCTTGGGACAAGGCTTATTCGTTGTTCGGTCGCGAGTCATGCTTGGTCTCGATCATCCCATGAATCGTGATGATATGAACGCCCTTTTGGGGTCAAATCTCATCAATAATTCGTGAACGGAATTGAAGCGAAGCGGGGAGGACCGGAGATTACTAGGGCGCTAGACTGTGCCTCACCCAAGCCCACACCGGAGAGGCCGGGGAGCGATGAAGACGGTAGCAAAATTGGCGCTTTGTCTGGCCGTGGCCGGCGCCCTGTTGGCGGACGACATTTCCGGCGCGGCGCCGGGCGGCGCCGGCGATCCGTCGCCGGCCCTCATCCGGGTGCCGGCCGGGACATTCATCGCCGGCTCCGGCGTCGATGAGCGCGAGGCGGCTTACCGTCTCGATGAGGCCGCGTACGGACACTCCATCACCCGGAAAAACGGCTGGTACGAGGATGAACGCCGCCCAGCAAAGCTCCGCTTGCCGGCATTCGCCATAACCAGGACGGCGATCACCAACGACCAATACGCCCTCTTCGTTGCCGAGACAGGCCACCCGGCGCCGGACGTGGACCGGGTGACTTGGAAGGGATACGGGCTCATCCATCCCTATGCGAGGACCCGCAAATTCGCCTGGCGTCGGGGCCGGCCGCCACCCGGGCGGGGAGGGCATCCGGTGGTCCTGGTGTCGTTCGACGATGCCGGCGCCTATGCCGCATGGCTGACGCGGAAAACCGGCGCGCGCTGGCGCCTGCCGACGGAGACCGAGTGGGAGAAGGCGGCGCGGGGGACCGATGGGCGGCGCTTTCCCTGGGGCGAGACGTTCGATGCGAAGCGCCTGAACAGCCACGATTCGGGACCCTTCGACACCGTGCCGGTCGGGCGATTCCCCGATGGCGCCAGCCCGTTCGGCCTGCTTGACGCCGCCGGCCAGGTTTTCGAGTGGACCGCGACGCCCTCGCCCCGTGGGCCGGCGGGGGCGCGGTACCTGGTCAAGGGCGGTTCGTGGGACGACAAGGGGTGCGGCGTATGCCGTCCGGCGGCCCGGCACAGCCGTCCGGGGACGCTCAAGCACATCCTCATCGGTTTCCGGCTGGTGAGGGAAGCAGGCTGAGCGCCGCCCATGCGCCAAGCTGTATCATCGTCCCGCTCGCGGTGCTTATCGGCGCGTCCGAGGCCGCGACGGTTCACATCGGGCATGGGCGGACCTACATTAACTCAGGAAAGTGATTAGGCGGAAACGAGTTTGGCGTTGCCGCCATCGAACCGCTTCATCGGGAATGACATGACCGAGACCGATCGGCCCAGAACGCTTCCCGGGATCGGGGAAATCGACTTCTCCGCCCTTTCGAGGGAGCGGCTCGAGGGTATGGCGGCCGCCGGTGAAGAGGTCATGGAAGTGCACCGGGTGCTGGAAAGGACCGGTGATAACCTCGTCGGCGAGCTGATCAAGGACACCGGCACCTTTTACGAATGGAACCACTACCCGGACGGCGACGTCTACGACACCGAATCCCATTCCCAGTACTATTACCACGCCCACCCGGCGGAGCTCCGGATCGGCGAACACGGCCACTTCCACACCTTCCTGCGGCCCAAGGGCATGCCCAAGGGCGTCAAGCCGGCGCCTATTCCCAACCTCGAACTGCCCGATGACAAGGACGACGCCCTGAGCCACCTGATCGGCATCTCCATGGACAGCCACGGAATCCCCATCTGCCTGTTCACCACCAACCGCTGGGTGACCGGCGAGGTGTGGTACGGGGCCGAGGATATCTGCGCGATGCTGGATTCCTTCGTCATCTCGCACGCCCAGCCTTCCTGGCCCGTCAACCGCTGGGTCGGCGCCATGATCCGCCTGTTCCACCCCCAGGTGGCGGCGCTGGTACGCCTCCGCGAGGCCGTGGTCGAGGAATGGGTGAAGCAACACCCCGGCAAGGACGTCTTCGAGGACCGTGACCTGGAGGTCACTTCGGCCCAGCCGATCTCGCTGGCGGACCAGATCGAAAAGGTCGGCCAGGGACTCCGGAAGAGCCGCTGATCGGGGCTTATACCGGCGAGCCCATGACTGGCCTCGCCTCTTGTTCCCCTTAGTACTTACTTTCATAGAAGGGTGACACATCTGACGGCCTTGCAGGCTCTTCGGCTAGGAGCGTGGTCCGCCGTGATGCCGGTCCATCACAAGGGCCGCGCGACGACGTCCGAAGAGCCTGCAAGGCCGCCCGAAGGGTCGCTTTTCGCGGCCACCGGAGGGCGTCGGCGCCGCTTGACGACCCGTCCTCCGCAGCAGCGGCACCTTCCCGCCTTCCGGAGTTATAGGGCGGACAGTCGCTGCCGCTGCGGAGGGTGGATGTCCCGACACTCGCCTCGGCGAAGCCTCCGGCGGAGCC
>JADFPK010000038.1 GCA_022562375.1 Pseudomonadota bacterium | reverse complement strand
CACCGGGATCGTGGTCGGAGTGAACGCTAAGACGAGCGCTCCAGGACGGCTACCTGCCACACCGCCCCCTCGTGTCGCAGGACGGGGCGGACGCCCAGGGCTTGAGCCACCGCGAGGATAGCCGAAGGCGAGTGGACGTAGACCCGGAACTCGATCCGCCGGAGCCCGTACCAGAGGTTCGCGGCGCGGATCAGCAGCCGCAGCCACCATCTGTCACGAGGGAAGCTCATGGCCAGATAGCGCCGTGCACGACCCCCGGCGGCCGCCACCAGCGCCTCCAAATTCTGCTTCTGAAAGCCCGCGGCCTGGTCGAAGCCCGTACTCGCCGCCGGAAACAGCTTCTCGACCTGCTCGCGCGACAGCGCCAACGCCTGGTCGTAGCCGGCCGTGAGCGCCTCGGTCCCGGCCGCGACGGCCTTGTCCAAATTCTCCTTGCCGGTCTTCACCGCCGCCTGGATCTGCTCGGCAGCGGCCTCTTGGAGGGTCTCGGTCGTCATGGTTCGATCTCCTTAATTAACCTCGGGCCGCCCGGCGGGGCGCCGGCGCGGCCGTGTTGTGATGCAATAAATAGTCATGCTGCATCGCAGCATTCGCGGCAATATATAGCTAAAATCCGGCGTGTCAAGGAAATTGTGCAACGCACAATAAACCGGCCGGAAACGCGATCTCAGGGCGCTGAACACACCGTTAGGGAAGGTTCGACAAGTCAGGGCGGTTAATTTTCGGCCCACGAGCCGGCTCGTTCAGTATATGTTAATATTCGATTACCAATAATGTCTGGTTTAGCCCGCACGACTAGACATGGACCTCGCTATTTCATAGAATCACACCACGAATCAAGCCCTTAGGGGGTGGATATACGTGGTTTCACTGACAGCCCCGTTGCTATGGGAGGCGCCGTGGGAATGTTCGAGGGAATATTCGTGGGTATTTTAAAAGTTTTTGCCGGTGCCATAAACAGGATCAGGGCCGCCACCGGGGCGCCGCGCGCCAGCCGGACGAGGGCGCGCGTCATGCCGCCGAGGGCGCCAAGCAAGCCTCGCCCGGCGTCTGGCGCCCGCGCTCTCGCTCGGGTTTCGGGTCTTTCGCCTGTCATCGCGCTCGACATGAGGACATCAATTTAGCACGGCGGGAAAAAAACGGCAGCCGTCATGGCTGCCCCCCTCATCCGCGTCCCCGGCAAGCCGGCTTCGGGTATCCTGGCCTAGTCTTCCTCTTCCTCGCCCGCCTCGCCGCTATCGACGGGGCCGGAATCGAGGCCCTTGGCCTCGGGATCGCGGTCGACGAGCTCGATGTAGGCCATCGGCGCGGCGTCGCCGTAGCGGAATCCGGCGCGGAGCACCCGCGTATAGCCGCCCTGGCGCTCGGCATAGCGCGCCGCCAGGCTATCGAACAGCTTGCCGGTGATGGTCTTGTCGCGGAGGAAGGCGAGCGCCTGGCGGCGGGCGTGCAGGCTGCCCCGTTTGCCGAGCGTCACCAGCTTGTCGACGATGGGGCGGAGCTCCTTGGCCTTGGGCAGGGTGGTCTTGATCTGCTCGTGCTTGAGCAACGCCACCGCCATGTTGGCGAACATCGCCTTGCGATGCGCGCTGGTGCGGTTCAATTTGCGGCCGTGCAATCCGTGACGCACTTTATCGCTCGCTCCTGTTTCGTCCGGGCCTTACCGGGGGCCGGTCAATAGGGTTCATCCAGCCGCTTGGCCAGCTCTTCGATGTTTTCCGGCGGCCAGTCGGGTATATCCATGCCCAGATAGAGGTCCATCTGGGCCAGCACTTCCTTGATCTCGTTCAACGACTTGCGCCCGAAATTGGGGGTGCGGAGCATCTCCGATTCGGTCTTTTGCACGAGATCGCCGATATAGACGATGTTGTCGTTCTTGAGGCAGTTGGCCGAGCGGACCGAGAGCTCCAACTCCTCCACCTTGCGCAGCAGGTTCTTGTTGAAGGCCGGTTCCTCGAGCCGTTCCTCCTCCGGTATCGCCCTCGGTTCATCGAAGTTGATGAACAGCTGGAACTGGTCCTGCAGGATACGCGCCGCCAACGCCACCGCGTCCTCGGGCGTGACCGTGCCGTCGGTCTGGATATCCATCGACAACTTGTCGTAGTCGGTGACCTGACCGACGCGGGTATTCTCGACCCGGTAGGAGACCTTGGAGACCGGGCTGAAGAGCGCGTCGACCGGAATCGTGCCGATCGGCGCGTCCTCGGCCCGGTTCTGCGCCGCCGGCAAATATCCCTTGCCCGATTCCACCGTCATCTCGAGGCTGATGGAGGCGCCCTTGTCGAGGGTGCAGATCACCAGTTCGGGATTGAGGATTTCGATGTCGTGACCGGTATCGATCGCCGCCGCCGTCACCTCGCCCGGGCCCTTCGCCTTGAGTTCCACGCGCTTGGGCACATCGCCACCCATGCGAATGGCGAGCGCCTTGATGTTCAGTATGATGTCGGTGACGTCCTCGCGCACCCCCGGGATCGAGGAAAATTCGTGCAACACCCCGTCGATCTTTACCGCCGTCACCGCCGCGCCCTGGAGCGAGGACAGCAACGTCCTTCTCAGCGCGTTGGCGAGCGTCAGACCGAAGCCCCGCTCCAGGGGCTCGGCGACGACCGTCGCCAGCCGGGCCGGATCGTCGCCCGGATTGATGTCGAGCAAGTTTGGTTTGATGAGTTCCGTCCAGTTTCTCTGAATCACCTGTGTGACCTCGCAATTCGGCGGTCGAAGTTCCGCCAACAGCTAATACGTTAGGGCGCCGATCACCGCGTCTTGCGGCGGCGCCAAAGCCGGCCGGGCCGGCGGCTCGTGCTCTAGACCCGGCGGCGTTTCGGCGGACGACACCCGTTGTGGGGTATCGGCGTTACGTCGCGGATCGAGGTAATGGTAAATCCTACGGCCTGCAGGGCCCGAAGCGCCGATTCGCGGCCCGAACCCGGCCCCTTGACCTCGATTTCGAGGGTCTTCATGCCGTGTTCCATGGCCTTGCGCCCGGCGTCCTCGGCCGCCATCTGGGCCGCATAAGGCGTCGATTTGCGCGATCCCTTGAACCCTTGACCGCCGGCCGAGGACCAGGCGATGGTGTTGCCTTGGTCGTCGGTTATGGTGATCATGGTGTTGTTGAACGTCGCGCTGACATGGGCGACGCCCGAGGTAATGTTCTTGCGCTCGCGGCGTCGGGTGCGCGGCGTCGTCGTCCTGGCCATCGTCGATCCCTAACTAAAATTAATCAGTGCGCGGACTTTTTCTTGCCGGCGATCGGTCTTGCCGGCCCCTTGCGGGTGCGGGCGTTGGTATGGGTCCGCTGCCCGCGCACCGGCAGGTTCTTGCGGTGCCGCAGGCCCCGGTACGACCCGAGATCCATCAACCGCTTGATATTCATGGCGACTTCGCGCCTGAGATCGCCCTCGACGAGGAATTCCCGGTCGATGATCTCACGGATGCGGATGACCTCATCGTCGGTCAATTGATTGACCCGCTGGGCCTGTTGAATGCCGGCCAGCTCGCAAAGCTTGCGGGCCCGGACGGGGCCGATGCCATGAATCGCCGTCAGACCGATCTCCACCCGCTTGTGCGTGGGAATGTTAACGCCTGCAATACGGGCCACGCCCAGTACTCCTCGTCTGGATTGAAAATAATACCGATTTCATCTATCGCGGCCGATCAGGGGGTGGGGGATTATAGAAAAACATGGCAACGAGTCAATAGCTTAGACCCCCTCGAGAATGGCCTCGATGCGGCCCGCAACCTCACTGATTTGGGCACTTCCATCGACCGTTTCAACTATGTTTTTGGCCCGGTAATAGGGCAACAGCGGGGCCGTTTGTTGATGGTAGGTCTCGAGCCTGGCCTTGACGGTTTCGGCGTTGTCGTCCTTGCGCCGGGAAAATTCCGCACCGCCGCAACCGTCGCACACCCCCTCGACCTTGGGCCGGTGGAAGCTGTCATGGTAGCCGGCGCCGCATTCGGCACAGTTGAACCGCCCGCTGATACGATCGACCAGGATGGCGTCATCGATCTCGATCCAGATAACGCGATCGAGACTCATTCCTCTGTCGACCAGCATGGCGTCCAGGGCCTCGGCCTGGGGCGTGGTGCGGGGGAATCCGTCCAAGACGAAACCGTTGGCGCAATCGGGCGCCTCGATCCGCTCGGCGATCAGTTCGATCATGATGTCATCGGGCACCAGCGTGCCCGCCGCCATGATCTTCTGTACCGTCCGGCCCAGCGCGCTGCCCGAGGCGACGGCCTGGCGCAGCATATCGCCGGTGGAAAGCTGAACAATGCCATATCGTTTCTCTACAAGTTGCGCCTGCGTCCCCTTGCCGGCGCCGGGAGGCCCGAACAAGATCACCCTCATCCACGGCGTCCGCGCAGTTTCGACTTCTTGATCAGCCCCTCATACTGGTGGGCCAGCAGATGGGACTGGATCTGCGCCACGGTGTCCATGGTGACGGTGACGACGATGAGCAGAGAGGTGCCGCCGAAGTAAAAAGGCACCGCGAATTTGGAGATCAGGAACTCCGGCAGCAGGCTGATCAGGGCAAGATAAAGGGCGCCGATGGTGGTCAGGCGCGTCAGGATGAAGTCCAGATAATCCGCCGTGTTCTTGCCCGGCCGGATGCCGGGAATGAAGCCGCCATACTTCTTGAGATTGTCCGCCGTTTCGGCCGGGTTGAATACCACGGCGGTGTAGAAGAAGGCGAAGAATATGATCAGCGCCGCGTAAATTATCATGAAACCCGGCTGGCCCCGGCCGAGATAGGCGGTCAGGGTCGACAGCCATTCCGGCCCCTGGGAAGCGGTGAAGCCGGCGAAGGTGACGGGCATGAGCAAAAGCGAGGAAGCGAAAATCGGCGGGATGACGCCGGCGGTGTTGATCTTTAGCGGCAGATGCGAGCTCTCGCCGCCGAACATCTTGGCCCCGACCTGTCGTTTGGGATATTGCACGACGATGCGGCGCTGCGCCCGTTCGACGAAGACGATGAAGATGAGGACCGTCGCTATCATGAGGATCAGGGCGACGATCAGGACCATGGAAAGCGCGCCGGTGCGCCCGAGCTCGAGCGTCGCCGCGATGGCGCTCGGCAAATTGGCGACGATGCCCGAAAAGATGATCAGGGAGATGCCGTTGCCGACCCCGCGCGCCGTGATCTGCTCGCCCAGCCACATCAGGAAGATGGTGCCGCCGACAAGGGTGATGACCGTGGTGGCGCGGAAGAACATCCCCGGATCGATCACCGCCGAGCCTTGGGAGCTGACCATGCCCTCGATGCCGATGGAGATGCCATAGCCCTGCACGGCGGCGAGGAATACGGTGCCGTAGCGGGTATACTGGTTGATCTTCTGGCGGCCCCTCTCGCCCTCCTTCTTGAGCTGCTCGATCTTGGGCGAAACGGCGGTCATCAACTGCATGATGATGGCCGACGAGATGTAGGGCATGATGCCAAGGGCGAAGATCGACATCCGGCCGAGCGCGCCGCCGGAGAACATGTCGAACATGCCGAGGATACCGCCTTGCTGCTGGCGGAAGATGTCCTTCAGAATATCCGGATCGATCCCCGGCAGCGGGATGTAGGTGCCCATGCGGTAGACGATCAGCACGAAAAGGGTGAACCACAGCCGTTTCTTGAGCTCGGTGGCCTTGGCGAAGGCGCCGAGATTTATGTTGGCGGCGAGTTGTTCGGCGGCGGAAGCCATGACTAATCTCCCGTTCTAGGCATCGTCCGGACCGTCCTTTTTCGTCGCATCCCGGTCGCCGGCGGCGCTCTCCGATCCGTCGCTGCCCGGCGATTGGCCGGCCTTGGCCTCCTTGGCCCCTTCGGCCTTCTTGGCCTCCTTGGCCCCTTCGGCCTCCTTGGCCTCCTGGGCTTTCCTGGCCTTCTTGCCCTTCTTGCCCTTCTTGCCCCGATTAGCGGCCTTATCGGTTTTGATCTTGGGCGGCGCGGTAATGGTGACCTTACCGCCGGCGGCCTCGATCGCGGCGATGGCGGCCTTAGACGCGCCGTACAACTCTATGGACAATTTAGTCTTCATATCGCCTTCCGCAAGGAGGCGGACGCCGTCTCGGGCCTTATTCACGATGCCGGCGGCGGTGAGCGTCTTTTCCGTCACTACCTGGATGGGATCGAGCCTGCCGGCATCGATGGCCTGCTGTAGCCGCCCCAGATTGACCGCGACGAGACGCTTGCGCGTCGGATTCTTGAAGCCGCGCTTAGGCACCCGGCGATGGATCGGCATCTGGCCGCCCTCGAAACCCTTGAGCGCCACGCCCGAGCGCGACTTCTGGCCGTTATGGCCGCGCCCCGCGGTCTTGCCGCGGCCCGATCCGATGCCGCGTCCAAGACGCCTCGGGGCCTTGTGCGCCCCGGCCCTGTCGGAGATTTCGTTAAGCCTCATCGCCTGTCATTCCTTACCGCGGCTAACCTTCAATTCGCCTCTTCGACCCGCACGAGGTGGTGAACCTTGTCGATCATACCGCGTACGGCCGGGTTGTCGGGGAGATCCTTCGACCGGTGCAGCTTGTTCAACCCGAGACCGATCAGGGTCTGGCGCTGGTCCTTCCTGCGGCCGATCGGGCTGCCGATCTGGGTCACCCGTACGGTGCCCTTCGCCGGTCTATCCATGGGTCGATCCCTCGGCCTCTTCCATCGCCGCCGGCGCTTCCCGGCGGCCGAGGATTTCGTGCACCTTCTTGCCCCGGCTGGCGGCGACCATCCTGGGCGAGCGTAAATGCTTGAGGGCGTCGAAGGTGGCCTTGACCATGTTGTGGGGGTTAGACGTGCCCACCGACTTGGTCACGATATCCTGGATGCCGACGGTCTCGAACACGGCGCGCATGGGACCGCCGGCGATGATGCCGGTGCCCGGCGGCGCCGCCCTCAGGATCACCTTGCCGGCGCCATAGCGGCCCTCGACATCGTGGTGCAGGGTCCGGTTATCGCGAATGGGGACGCGGATCATGTTGCGTTTGGCCTTCTCGGTGGCCTTGCGGATCGCCTCGGGCACCTCGCGCGCCTTGCCGGCGCCGTATCCCACCCGGCCCTTGGCGTCGCCGACGACGACGAGGGCGGCGAAGCCGAAGCGCCGACCGCCCTTCACCACCTTGGCGACACGGTTGATGCTGACAAGTTTATCGAGAAGATCGGATTCTTCGCGAGGCCCCCGGCCGCCGTGCGGCGAACGCGTCATCGGTCTTCGTGGCATCCCTCAGCCCCTCAAAATTCCAGCCCGCCTTCGCGGGCGGCGTCGGCCAGCGCCTTGATACGGCCATGAAACAGATAGCCGCCCCGGTCGAACACCACCTTGGTGACGCCCGAAGAGACGGCGCGCTTGGCGATCAGCGCGCCGACCTCGCCGGCGGCCGCCTTGTCGGCGCCGGTCTTGAGCTTGGCGCGCAATTCCTTGTCCAGGGTGGACGCGGCGGCGAGGGTGCGGCCCTCGGTATCGTCGATCACCTGGGCGTAAATGTGCTTTCCCGAGCGGAATACCGAAAGCCTGGGCTTGCCGCCGGCGTGGCGGCGGATGTCCTGGCGAGTGCGGTCGCGCCGGCGGGTATAAAGGGCCTTGGTGTTCAACATCTATCGAACCTATTACTTCTTCTTGCCTTCCTTGCGGCGGACGTACTCACCCTCGTAGCGAATGCCCTTGCCCTTGTAGGGCTCCGGCTTGCGATAGGCACGGACCTGCGCGGCGAACTGGCCAACCTTCTGGCGGTCGGCGCCGCTGACCAAGATCAGGGTAGGCCGTTCGCATTCGACGGTGATGCCTTCGGGTATCGGATGGTTGATTTCATGGGAATATCCGAGCTGCAGATTCAGGAACCGGCCCTGGACGGCGGCGCGATAGCCGACGCCATTGATCTCGAGCCGGCGGGTGAAGCCCTCGGAGACCCCGACCACGACGTTATTGACGAGGCTGCGCGACATGCCCCACATGGTGCGGGCGCGCTTGGACTCATCGCGTGGTTTGATCCAGATCCGGTCGCCGTCGAGCTCGGCGAGAACCTCGTCGACCAGGGTCACGCTGAGTTCGCCGAGTTTGCCCTTGGCCGTCACCTGCTGGCCCACGATGTCGACGTTGACACCTTCGGGCACCTCCACCGGATGCTTGCCGATACGCGACATCACACTCTCCTAAAGCGCCCCGTTGGGGTATCTGGAGCAGATAAATCCGGTTCCTAGAATACCTGGCATAACACCTCGCCGCCGACATTGGCCGAGCGCGCCTGGTTGTCCGACATCACGCCCCGGGGGGTGGACAGGACCGAGATGCCAAGACCGTTATGGGGACGGGGCAGATCCTTGAGCTTCGAATACACCCGCCGTCCCGGCTTCGAGATCCTTCGCAACTCACGAATCACGGGCTCGCCTTCGTAGTATTTGAGTTCGATATGCAATTCGCTGATTCCGGGCCGAAGGTCCTTCTGCGAATAGCCGCGGATATAGCCTTCCTGCTTCAACACCTCGAGAACGTTGGCGCGCAGTCTCGACGCCGGGCTCGAGACGCTCGGGAGCTTTCGGCGCTGGGCGTTGCGAATCCGTGACAGCATGTCTCCCAAGGGATCGCTCATCGACATTTACCGGTCCTCCTCTACCAACTCGATTTCACCATACCGGGAATCTTGCCCGACAACGCAAGGTCGCGGAGCGCGATACGGGACAAGCGGAACTTGCGATAGACACCGCGCGGCCTGCCGGTCAACTCACAGCGCAGGCGCAGGCGCACCGGAGACGAATTCCGGGGCAATTTCGCCAGTTTCAGCCGCGCCGCGAAACGCTCCTCGCCCGGTAGCAAATTGTCTCGGGCCATGGCCTTCAACGCGGCCCGCCGGGCGGCGTATTTCTTGATCATTCGCGCCCTTCTGTTGTTTTTCTCGATGGCACTGATTTTCGCCATATCCTACAACTCCCTTCTGCTTTGACCCGTGAACGGCATGTCGAAGCCCTTCAGCAGCGCCCGGGCCTCGTCGTCGGTCCGCGCCGTCGTGACGATGGTAATGTCCATGCCGCGCACCCGATCGATCTTGTCATAATCGATCTCCGGGAACACGATCTGCTCCTTCAACCCCAAGGAGTAGTTGCCCTTACCGTCGAAGCTGCTGGCCGGCACCCCCCGGAAATCACGCACCCGGGGCAAGGCGACGTTAATCAGGCGGTCGAGGAACTCGTACATCCGATCTTTTCTCAGCGTCACCTTGCAGCCGATCGTCATACCCTCGCGCAGCTTGAAGTTGGCGACCGATCTCTTGGCCTTGGCGATCACCGGCCTCTGTCCCGTGATCGCCGTCATATCGCCGACGGCGGAGGCGATCTTCTTGCTGTCCTGGACGGCCTCGCCGACGCCCATGTTGACGACGATCTTATCGAGCGAGGGCACCTGCATCATGTTGGTGTAACCGAACTCCTCCTTGAGCGCCGCCTTGACGACGCTTTCGAAATGTTCGCGAAGCCTGGGCGTGTATGTGTCGTTCGACTGAGCCATGACCACAACCGTCAGATATCGATGACTTCGCCCGACCGCCGGGCGACGCGCACCTTGCGGCCGCCCTCGAGCACCTTGAAACCGATGCGGGTCGGCTTGTCGGAACCGGGGTCGATCAGGGCGACGTTGGACACATGGAGCGGCGCCTCCTTCTCGACGATGCCCGCGGTCTGCGCCGTCGACGCCCGCATGTGGCGTTTCACCATGTTGACGCGCTGCACCAGGACGCGCCGCTTCTTGGGCCAGACCCGCAACACCTCGCCTGTCTTGCCCTTGTCCTTGCCGGCCAGCACGATGACGTTGTCGCCCTTCCTGACCTTCATCTTCACACCCTTCGTCTTCGCCGCCATCACAACACCTCGGGCGCCAGCGAGATGATCTTCATGTAGCCCTTGGCCCTGAGCTCGCGGGTGACGGGACCGAATATGCGCGTGCCGATCGGTTCGCCCTGGGCGTCGATCAGCACCGCGGCGTTGCGGTCGAAGCGTATGGTGCTGCCGTCCGCGCGGCGGATGTCCTTGGCCGTGCGAACGATGACGGCGCGCTGAATCTCGCCCTTCTTCACGCGCCCGCGGGGGATGGCCTCCTTGACCGTGACGACGATGACGTCGCCGACCGAAGCGGTCCTGCGCTTGGAGCCGCCCAGCACCTTGATGCACTGCACCCGCCGCGCGCCGGAGTTGTCGGCGACTTCCAGTTTCGTTTCGCTCTGTATCATGGCTAGACAGCTTTTCTCACCAGGGCCGCCTCAAGCGTCCCCGGCGATCACCTCCCAGTGCTTGGATTTCGATTTCGGGCGGCACTCGCGGATGCGCACGGCGTCACCAACCTTGCACGCATTGGCCTCGTCATGGGCGGCGAACTTCTTCGACCGCTTGATGTACTTCTTGTAGACCGGGTGTTTGAAACGGCGGTCGACGCGGACGAGGATGGTCTTGTCCATGGCGTCGGAAATAACGATGCCCTGAAGGATTCGTGCCGACATAGCTCTCTCCTTAACCACCGGCGCCGGGCTGAGCGCCCAGCACGGTCAAAATTCGGGCGATATCGCGGCGCACCTCGCGCACCCGCGCCGTGTTCTCCAACTGGCCGCTGGCCTTCTGGAAGCGAAGGTTGAGGGTTTCCTTCTTGAGCGCCATGAGTTCCGTCTTCAACTCGTCCGTACTCTTGGTCTTGAGATCCGCCGCTTTCATCGCTCAGGCTCCTCCAACGCCGAGGCGCGAGACGAAGCGGGTGCGCAACGGCAGCTTGGCCGACGCCAGCTCGAAGGCGCGTTTCGCAAGATCGATCGGCACGCCGTCGATCTCGAACATGACGCGTCCGGGCTTCACGCGGCAGGCCCAGTATTCAGGCGTGCCCTTGCCCGACCCCATGCGCACCTCGGCCGGCTTCTGGCTGACCGGGACATCGGGGAACACCAGAACCCACACCCGCCCGGCGCGTTTCATATGCCGGGTGATGGCGCGCCTGGCCGCCTCGATCTGGCGCGCGGTCAGGCGGCCCGGCGCCATCGCCTTGAGGCCGAAGGCGCCGAACCGGAGCCGGGTCCCGCCCTTGGCCTTGCCATGGATGCGGCCCTTGTGGGCCTTGCGGTATTTCGTGCGCTTGGGGCTAAGCATATCGGTTCACTGTCCTCGGCACCTATCGCGCCACTTGCTGTTCCATGATGCGCTTGTCCTGGGCCATCGGGTCGTGGGCCATGATCTCGCCCTTGAACACCCACACCTTGACACCGCAGGTGCCGTAGGTGGTGAAGGACGTGGCCGAGCCGTAATCGACGTCGGCCCTCAGCGTGTGGAGCGGCACCCGGCCCTCCCGGTACCATTCCATGCGGGCGATCTCGGCGCCGC
>JADFPK010000244.1 GCA_022562375.1 Pseudomonadota bacterium | reverse complement strand
CCGCCGCGCCCGAGCACGGCGCGCCGCTGCTGCGCGCGTTCTTCGCCCGCGCCTATCTCGACGCCAACCGGGAGCCGTTCGAGCTCGACCCGGAGATGTTCGAGGACTCGCTGCCGTCCTACGTCAATTCCCACTCCGCCCGGGTCGCGGCCGGGCTCGGCACCATCGCCCGGGTGGCCGCCAGCGGCAAGGAAATCTACAAGAAAAAGCTCCGCTTCGCCGATGCGGCCGAGCGCATCAACACCTTCTACCGGCCCTATCACCGGACGCTGCAGGAACTGATCGAGCAGACCCGCGCGCGTTTCGGCCACTGCCTGCTGATCGACTGCCATTCGATGCCGTCGGTCGGCAGCCCGACGGACCTCGATGTCGGCGCCAAACGGGTCGATTTCGTGATCGGCGACTGCTTCGGCGCGTCCTGTGCACCGAAAGTGACCTCCAAGGTGGTCGAATTGCTCGAGGATATGGGCTACAGGGTGGTTCTGAACACGCCCTATTCCGGCGGTTACACCACCTTGCACTACGGGAATCCCGCGGCCAAGGTGCACGCCCTGCAGATCGAAATCAACCGATCATTGTACATGGACGAGGCCACCTTCGAGCCCATAGAGCGAATGGGCACATTGATCGAAAACATCGGCAAACTGATCGCCGAGCTGAACCAACAAGGCGCGGCGCTCCTCGACGGTCGATAGCGATCCTTTCATATACCCGGCGCCCCGGGCGCCCCGGAAGAGGAAGCGGGCGGTAATGGATCGCCGACGCCGCCGGAACGCGCGCGCGGCGCCGGGGCCGGGACCCCCCCGCGAGCGAAAAAGGGCCGCGCGATGCGCGGCCCAAGTTTAGGGAGGAAACGCCCAAGAAGGGTGTACGACACCGGCGGCTGGGAGCCACCAAGCGTCGCGGCGACAATATGGCACCATCATCGTCAACAATCAAACGAATTTTAGAAAACGCATTTGTTCGTCGAGAGGCGTTACATATTCATCACACGGAACTGGATTTTTCCTCCGTTCCTCCCGGCCGGGCGGCGGAGATTTCCGATTTTCACCACGGTCTTCCGTACCGCCCGGCGATGAGGGCCCCCAAGGCACCCGATCCCCGCATCGCCGGCGCGGCGAATTCGGCGCGCCCGGCCGGCTGGATTTCCCGCCCGGCGGGGGTCCCTAACCCTCGCCGAGATCGCGCCGGCGCCCTGGCACGGAGCTTGCGTCGCCAAGGGCAACCGGAGGAAAACGATGCCCCCAGGGTCCATCCGAAACCATCTGTTTCCGGCCGTTTGCGCGGCCGCGCTCACGGTCGCGCTCGGCCTCGCCGCCGCCGCCCCTGTTCTCGCACAACCCTTTGAAAACGTTAGAAAGATTTGCGCCGACCCGATCGCCCGGTTCGAGCGCTTGGAACGCATACCGGGGCAATTGCTGGCCGCCGTCGCCTTGGCCGAATCGGGGCGCTGGGACCAGGCCAGGGGGGCAATTTTTGCCTGGCCGTGGACGGTCACCGCCGGCGGCAAGGGCCGGTTCTTCGCCACCAAGGCCAAGGCCATCGCCGAGGTCAGGCGCTTGCGCGCCTCGGGTATCCGCAACATCGACGTCGGCTGCATGCAGATCAATCTGATGTATCACCCGGACGCCTTCGACGATCTCGATCAGGCCTTCGATCCTTCCGAGAACGTCGCCTACGCGGCGCGCTTTCTCAAACGCCTGAACGAGGCCAGACGGTCGTGGTCGATGGCGGTCGGACTCTATCACTCATCCAACCGGGAGTTCCTTTACCCCTACCGCCGCAAGGTTCTCAAGTTGTGGAACCAGGAGCGTCATCGCGTGGCGATGGAAAAACGCCAGGCGCAGATCGAGAAGTACAAGAAACTGAGGGCGGAACGGCGACGATTGAGCCGCCGGCGACGCTCCTGAGGGCGGACAGGCATTCAGGCGCCGGACACCGATACCCCCCTTACACCCCCGAACCGCGCCAACAGCCAAACGCGGCGCCCGACCGATCCGGCCGGGCGGCATCGGGCAGGAAGGCTTGGCCCCGGCATCGGGCGGGACGGTTCGGTGATGGCAAGCCACCCGCCATCGGAGGCCGCCAGGCGCGCCCGCCGCCGCCCGCCGGCGGGTGGCTTGCCGGCACCCATCGTCCGACCGCGCCGGCGGGTAAGGTACTCTACTTATTAGCGTAGTTGACGGCGGGGGAAGTGGATTGACAGGCGCCGCCCCTTTTGCCTACCGTTTGCCTACCGTCGCGGGCGTGGAATTTCGCGCCAAGTATCGGAACCGCCTCGAGAAAAACCAGGAGCCGGCAATGGTCCGCCTTATCGATGTGCCCGAGCCCGAACGCTCACACCTCGCGGAGATGGAGTGTCCCACCTTCGACACCCGGCCTTGGGTCGCCGGGCCGCCGTTGAACCGGCGCCGGGTGGCGATCGTCTCCACCGCCGGGCTGCAGCGCCGCGGCGACAGGCCCTTCGGTTTCCGCTCGACCGAGTACCGGGTCATCCTTGAAGACGGCGGCGACGACATCGTCATGAGCCACGTCTCGACCAACTTCGACCGCTCCGGCTTCCAACAGGACCTCAACGTCATCTTTCCCCTCGCCCGGCTGCGGGAACTGGCGGCGGAAGGGGTGATCGGCTCGGTCGCCAAATATCATTACTCCCTCATGGGCGCCACCGAGCCCACCGATCTCGAGCCGGTGGCCGGCGAACTGGCGGGATTGTTGAAGGAAGACCAGGTCAACGCCGTCCTGTTGGCGCCGATCTGACCGGCCTGCACGCGCGCCGTCGGCGCGCTCGGGCACTATATCGAGGGCGCGGGCGTGCCGACGACCCAGATCAGCCTGATCCGCGAGCACACCGAAAAGATCGTGCCGCCCCGGGCGCTCTGGGTCCCCTTCGAGCTCGGCCGGCCCTTCGGCGCGCCGGACGATTCCGGCTTCCAGAAACGCGTGCTGCTTGGGGCGCTCGAGCTCCTGGAAGCCGAG
>JADFPK010000243.1 GCA_022562375.1 Pseudomonadota bacterium | reverse complement strand
TGATCGTCCTTGTACACCCAGAGGCCGGAGAAACTGGCCATCGCCCTGACCAGGGCGAGATTGTAGGGTTCGCCCTTGCGGTGGATGAAATTGATCAGCTTGTTGGGCGACTGGAACGAGGTGACCACAAGCGTGCCGCCCTTTTTGAGCAGCTTGTTGATCGGCTGCAGGCCGTACCAGGCCCAGGACTCGACGCCCTTGCACAGCGCGTCGTCGCAGGCGATGGTCACGTCGTTGTTGGTGGGCTCGTAACGCGCCAGGTGCTCCTGCAACTCCTCGTGGGTATCGGAAACCACGGCGAACTGCTTGGCCGGGATACCGTTGCGTTCGGGCGAGTCACTGTAGCGACCGAAGGCGGTGCCGATCTTGCCTTCCTTCTTGGCCGCGAAGACGACGCCACGGCAGATGTTCTTGGCCAACGTCTTCTGGAAGATGCCACGGTAAACGACTTCCACGGAACCGGTGCTCATTCACCATCCTCCCTGTTGGGGTACGGTGGGGCGCCCACCATACACTATGGCGACTTGATTGGGTTAACTGGAGTGATATTCTCCAAATAACTTCGAAAGCGAAATGCATGTTAGCCGCTCGTTCTCCTCAAGGGAAGCCCGAAAACCCTTACCCACACTCAAATTAAGGGATTTGGGGGCGCGGCTTGGCGGCAGGCGAAAAGGGGGTGGGACCTTCCGGAGCCTCAGCACCCTAAGGCTTCAACCGCCTACAGCTTCAGCTTGCCGATGTAATCGGCCAGCGCCTTCTTGGTCCGGTCGACGTCCTTCTTCGCCGCCTCGATCTCCTTGAGCGTGCGTTCGAGCTTGTTCTCCTGGGTGTCGAGCTTGGTCAGGTAGCGCCGGTGAAGGTCGGTGTTCCTGGGAACCCGGTACAAATTATCGCGGATGCGCTTCTGGTCCTTGAAGATTTCCTGCTGATCCTCTGTCGCCCGCTTGAGCCGGTGTTCCTGGCTCTCGACCTGGCGCTTGAGCTCCGCCATCTTGGCGAACGCCTGGCGCAGCCCCTCGTCCAGTTTGCCGGTCTTGGCGTAACCCACCAGTTGCGCCGTCGTGAGGCCGTTGAGCACGATCTTGCTGAGCCGGGGACGCTCGAGGACGACCTCGAATTCGGCCTCACGGCCCTTCTCGATCCGATGGCGGATGCGGTAATGCTTGTCGGTAAGCTGGGTCTCCTTCTCCGGCGGTTTGGCCAGGGTCCAGCCGGGCATGCGCGGGTGCTCGAAAAGCAGCCGGCGGTCCTCGCGCGCCGGCGCCTTGACGCGATACGTGGTGCTTTGCCGCTCGAGATAGGTCAGCTCGAAGACGCCGTGGAGGATCTTGCCCTTGGCGATGGTCTGGCGCCGCTTGACCTCGCGGTCGATGCGCGTCTTGCCGTCGAGCGCGTAGCTGACGATCCTCACCTCGCCCGCCGGCAGCCCGTTCATCTGGGCGTCGCCGAGATACCCGGTGGCGCCCTTGGCGCCGTCGCGCTCATAAAGGGTAAGCGCGCCCGGCGGCAGGCCGGTCTTGGTGTCGTTGGCAAGGGTGACGGCGGCCAGCGGGTGGCGCGGATGGGTGCCGGGCTGGTAATAGGCCAGGCGCTCGGCCGGCAGTTCACGGTCGATGATCGGCGTCATCAATGAATGCCCGGCCTTGATCGTCACCGGCAAGGGCAGGCGGAAGACAACCTGGCTCAGCGCCTCCGTGGCCTCGGCCTGGGCCGGCAGCATATTGGCGACGCTCCTCGACACCGGCTCGGAGACGACATCCCGCATCGTCGCGGCTTCCCGCCTTTCATTGGCCATGGCAAGGCTTTGTGGCCTTTTCCGCAAATCGTCGGCGCTTTTAAACCTTCGCGCCAACCCTCTGGCGGCATCGGCCCTGCCGCCCCGTATCACCCCGCCGGCCCTGCCTTGTTGGCGGAAATCCCCCTCGATCGAGGCCTGACCCGGCACGGCGCCGACGGCCCCGGTATCGGGTCTCGGCAGGACGCGGCCCATGACCTCGACCGGCACCTCGGGCCGGTCGATGTAATAGGCGGTGTAAAGCGCCTGGCGGAAGGTCACCGGGTTGCCCGAGACCAGGGTCAGCTCGACCCCGTTCCAGTCCGCGCCGCTCATGTTCTCGACCACCGCCCAGCCCTGCAACAGCCCCTTGGCGCCCTCGGCCGGAAGGGTCAGGCGGTACGACGCCTTCCACAGCGGCACGCCGACGACATAGCCGACGCGAAGCGTGCGCCGGCCCTCGCCGGTGGCGGCGATATGAAGGGTGCGCCGGTCGCGCGCCCGGTGGCTGGCGATGGCGTCGAGCCCGGCATTGATCTTGGCCTGGAGACCGGGGTCGACGAACTGAAGCGAGCCGGCTTCCTCGAGGATGAACTGCTCGAGCCCGCGGGCCGTCATGACGCTGACGCGGTGACGGGTTATGGTGCCGGCGCCTTGCCCGAGCCTCTGGGTCTCGGCCACCACCCTGATCAGGCGGCCCTCGATCTGGCGCGGGCCCGAGGTCCTGACCTTGGCGCCCTGCAGCGCGTTCAGCAGCGCCGCCGGCGAAGCGAAGTCCCGGGCCTTGATCGGCAGGCCGCGGAATATCTGGTCGAGCGGTTCGCGCCCGGCGAGGCCGATGGCGGCGGCGCCGCCGCGGGCGTCGAAGACGACGATGCTCTTCAGCACGTCGTCCACCTGATCGAGCCGGACGGTAAGCGAAAGCTCGGCATCCCCGGTGATCACCGCCTCGTATTCGAAATAGCCGACGCCGCCGCTCGACAGCATGACCCGTTTGAGCGCCAGGGCCTCGGCGCCGATGGCGGCGCCGGGGACGGCCCCAAGCAGGGGCAGCGCGAAGGCCAGGGCCAGGGCCAGGACCGCGATCCTGCCTCTGGTCCGGGTGGAATGCATATGTGCCAAAGCCGATCTCCTCTTTAATCCCCGCCGTGGTCCCGCGACCTCCGGCGCATCGGTTCGCAATTGCAAAACGGATCGAAGAGCATCTTCCC
>JADFPK010000242.1 GCA_022562375.1 Pseudomonadota bacterium | reverse complement strand
ACGTCCGGAAGTTGCCGGTAAGAAAGAACAAAAGAACAAAGCAATAGGATGAGCGACCGCCGGATCACCTTCGAAATGCTGAACACCTACGTCGACGGCGAACTCGATGCCGCCGCCACCGCCGAGGTCGCCAGGGCGGTCGCCGAGGATCCGGCGCTGGCGCGCGAGGTGGCGGCACTGAGCCGTCTCAGATCCCGGGTGGCCGAAAGCGTCGAGGCGCCACCCATCTCGGTCCCGGCGCCGCCCTCGAGGAGCGGTCGGGGAACGGCCATCGCCGCCGGGTTCGCCTTCGCCCTGTTCGTCGCCGGATCGGTGCTGGTCTTCAACCTCGACCGCGATGCCGGCGCCGACTGGCTGGCGCGCGCCTGGCAAATGCACCGTGGCTGGTCGATCGAGGGCGCGGCGGCGCAACCCCGCTCACCCGCGCTTCTGGTGCGATACGCCGAGGCCGTACCGGGAGCCTATGTGCCCGACCTCTCGGCGTCCCGGCTTTCCCTCGTCCACGCGACGGTGGCGCCGTTTCCGGGACAGCGCCGCGCGTTGCTGGCCGGCTACCGCGGCACCCGCGGCTGCAAGATCTCTCTCTTGGTGTTCCGTACGCTTGACGCCCTCGGCGAGGCTCTCCGTCCCTTCCGCGACGGCACAAACGAAGCCTATGGCTGGCGGGCCGGGCCCTTGGCCTACATCATCATGTCCGACGGCATGGACCAGGGCCGCTTCAGGCTGCTCGCCGAAAGCGTGCGGGAAACCAGCCGCCGACACGTCCCGTTCGACCAAGAAACGCGCCTGGCGTTACGCCAGAGCCGTGACAAAAGCGCGCCCTGCATGGCCTGACCCGTCGTCGGTTCGGAACCACCGCTGAATTTTCACGCGGTGAAGGAATAAACCGGCCCGCCAGCCCGTTTGTTCATAACGGCCACTTATTCATAACGGCCGCTCGGTCAACGCCGAGACCCCGCCCCATCTTCTCGATGACGACGTGACGCCGACGGCGCGGCATTTCATCCGCAATAACGGCATCCCACCGGATGACATGAACGCCGACAGCTGGACGCTGACCGTCGACGGCTTCGTCGACAACCCTCTGAAGCTCTCGATCGCCGACCTCAAGAGCAAGTTCGAGACCGTCACCCGCGAGATCTGCATCGAATGCGGCGGCAACGGCCGCGCCTTCTTCGACCCCAAGGCCAAGGGCAATCAGTGGACGCTGGGCGCCGTCGCCTGCTCCCAGTGGACCGGTGTCCGCCTGGCCGACGTGCTCAAGGCCGCCGGTGTCAAGAAGCAGGCCATCTACACCGCCCATTACGGGTCGGATACGCACCTTTCCGGCAAGCCCGGCAAACTGCCGATCTCCAGGGGCGTGCCGATCAAGAAGGCGATGGATTCGAACAACCTCATCACCTTCGCCATGAACGGGAGCCCGATCCACCCGATGAACGGGGCGCCGCTCCGGCTCCACATTCCAGGGTGGCCGGGCTCGTTCTCGCACAAGTGGTTCAACCGCCTGCGGCTCCGCGACGTGGTGCACGACGGGGCGAAGATGACCGGCAAGGCCTATCGGCTGCCGCCGTACCCGGTGGCCGCGGGCACCAAAGTGAAGACGAAGAGTATGGTGTTCATCGAGTCGATGACGGTCAAATCGCTGATCACCTCGCCCGAAAGCGGTATCAAGCTGCCCAAGGGCGAGCGTTCGGTGCCGGTGCACGGCCATGCCTGGGCCGGTGACAACAAGGTCTCGCGGCTCGATCTCTCGATCGACTTCGGCGTCCACTGGATCCAGGCCAAGCTGGACGCGCCGCCCAACCCGTACGCCTGGCAGCGGTTCTCGCAGACGGTGCGCCTGCCGCAGCAGGGCTACTACGAGATCTGGGCCCGGGCCACGGACGACCAGGGCCACAAGCAGCCTTTCGCCATCGCCTGGAACCCGAAGGGCTACATGAACAATTCCATGCACCGGGTCTCGGTGTACGCGTCCTGAGGCCGGCAACGCCGTTCCTCCCGGCGGCGATCGTCGCCGCCGGGCTGGCCGGTTGGGGCGCGCTCCTCCCGGCCGCGCCGGTGGCCGAGCGGGCCTCGAGTCGCACCGGGCCGGTCGAGGAGTACGGTGGCCTTCCCGAGGCCCCCGGCCGCGCCGCGGTTTATTTCAGCTGCACCGCCTGCCATTCCCTGGAACGGTTCGTCCGGCGGCGCCTGTCGCGCGAGGAGTGGGACAAGCTCCTCGACAGGATGGTCAAGAAAAACAACATGCATCCGCTGGAGCCGTGGGCGCGGCGGCTGGTGCTCACTTATTTGGCCACCCATTTCGGTGTCGACGAACAGGACTGGCGGGGTCTGCCGCCCGGTCCAGGGCGCGAACAGGTATTCTATTCGTGCCAGGCTTGCCATTCGCTCGCCATCGTCAAGCAGCAGGGCCTGAGCCGCGAGTCGTGGGACGAATCCCTGGTCTGGATGGTCGAGAAGCAGGCCATGCCCCGGCTGGATCCGGATGATCGCAAGCTGATCCTCGATTACCTCGCCACGCACTACGGATTGGATTCGTCCCGGCGCCGACGGAAGATCAGGTGACACCGACACACCCCGGCGCCGATCGCCGCACCCGAACGACGACCGCTTTCATCCGCTAAGCCGGCATTCGAGTCCGCTCTGCGATTTCAGCGCATCAAAATTTCAAATCGAGACACCACCAACAGTCTCAAACGCTTGACCATCGGTTGGCGCTGAGTCATTGTGCAGGATCAAACTGAGCTTGGTAGGTAAAGGCCCTGAAAAGCAGGCGAAAGAACAATAAGAAACCGGCCCTTCCTTTTCCCTCCGGAAAATAGATAAAATATAATAACCGCGGGGGAACAATAATTTAAATAGAGGGGAAGCTGTATAAGGGCTAAGGACTACGTCGATAAAAACTGGGAGAGAGCTTATGTCAGAATTCAAATTGCACCCGACCCGCCGTGGCTTCATGAAGGGGAGCACGGCGGCCGCCGGTTTAGGGGCGCTAACC
>JADFPK010000037.1 GCA_022562375.1 Pseudomonadota bacterium | reverse complement strand
GCGGCCAGATCATGAAATACGGCGAGCAGCGGGGCAATGTCGGCAACATGCTGGGCGACGTCCCCTACGACAAGTTCGCCGAGATGCTCGGCGGGCACGGCGAGGAGGTGCGCGAGCCCGGCCAGATTCGCCCGGCGCTCGAGCGCGCCCGCGAAGCCGTGGCCTCGGGCAAGCCGGCGCTGGTCAACATCTGGGTCGATATCAACGTCTGGGCGCCCGGGACCAAACGGCAGACCATGTACAAGTAGCCCGTAGGCCCGCGATCGACAGGCCCGTAATCGACAGCACGGTCTCAATTTGGCGTAGCCGTAGTCAGGAAGAAAAATGAACAAAGCACTCGAAGGTATCCGCGTTCTCGACATGACCCACGTCCAGTCGGGACCCTCTTGCACCCAGATCATGGCGTGGTTCGGCGCCGACGTCATCAAGGTCGAATTGCCCGGCCGCGGCGACATCACCCGCCAGCAGCTTCGCGATCTGCCCGAGGTGGACAGTCTTTATTTCACCATGCTCAATTGCAACAAGCGCTCGATCACGATCAACATCAAGACCGCCAAGGGCAAGGAGATCTTCTCCCGGCTGATAGCGGCGTGTGACGTGCTGGTCGAGAACTTCGCGCCCGGCGCGCTCGACCGCCAGGGGTTCACCTGGGAGGCCATCCAGGAGATCAACCCCCGCATCGTCTACGCCTCGATCAAGGGATTCGGCGGCGGTCCATTCGTCGACTGCAAGGCCTATGAGACCGTCGCCCAGGCGATGGGCGGCGCCATGAGCACCACCGGCTGGGAGGACGGCCCGCCGACCAGCTCGGGCGCCCAGATCGGCGACACCGGCACCGGCATCCATCTGCTGGCCGGCATCCTGGCGGCGCTCTATCACCGCGAAAAGACCGGCCAGGGCCAGCGGGTCGAGGTCGCCATGCAGGACGCGGTGCTCAATCTGTGCCGGGTCAAGATGCGCGATCAGCAGCGCCTCGCCAACGGCCCCCTGGACGAGTATCCCAACCAGGACTTCGGCGACGTGGTGCCCCGTTCGGGCAACGCATCGGGTGGCGGCCAGCCGGGAACGGCGCTCAGGTGCAAGCCCGGCGGGCCCAACGATTACATCTATACGATCATCCAGCCCCAGGGCTGGGCGCCGCTGATGAAGCTCATCGGGCGCCAGGAACTCGTCGAGGACCCCGACTATGCGACGCCGGAAGCCAGGGTGAACCGCCTCGACGACGTGTTCGCCATCGTCGAGGAATGGACGCAAACCCACGACAAGTTCGAGGTCACCCGGCTGCTCAACGAGATCAACGTGCCCTGCGGCCCGATCCTCGACATGAAGGATTTGATCGAGGACGATTCGATGGCCGAGAGAGGCGTCGTGGTCGAGGTCGACCATCCCGAACGGGGAACCTTCAAGACCGTCGGCTGCCCGATCCGGCTGTCGGATTCGCCGGTCGAGGTGACGACGCCGCCGCTGCTTGGCGAACATACCGAGGAAATCCTCAAGCAGATCGTCGGCTTCGCCGATAGCGAGATAGAAGAAGCGCGTGCGGCCGGCGCGATCTGAGGGCCCGGACGCGGCCGGAGTGCGCCAGACGGCTGGTACGCAAAGGTGAATGCCGCCCGGATCAGGCCCGGCGGTTTTATCGTAGGATGCGATGAACAACTGTAACGCGACGGCAATCCACGTCGAAACCGGAGTCGATAATGGAGATAATGGAATTGGATAAAAAAGCAGTCAGGGCGGTATTGGACCAGGTCAAGGCCGACGGGCGCACGGCGCTGAGCGCGCCCGAAGCCAAGAAGGTCTGCGACGCCTACGCCATCCCCGTGCCCAAGGAGGGGCTCGCGACCTCGGCCGACGAGGCGGTCAAGCTCGCCGATGAGATCGGCTATCCGGCGGTCCTGAAGATCGTCTCTGCGGACATCCTGCACAAGACCGAGGCCGGCGGGGTGCTGACCGATCTCGCCGACGCCGAGGCCGTGGCCAAGGGTTACGACACCATCATCGCCAACGCCAAGGACTATAAAGCGGACGCCGACATCGCCGGGGTCCAGGTGCAGCAGATGCTGCCCCAAGCCCAGGAAGTCATCGTCGGCGCCGTCACCGATCAAAGCTTCGGCAAGGTCGTCGCCTTCGGACTCGGCGGCGTGCTGGTGGAGGTGCTCAAGGACGTCACCTTCCGCCTGGCGCCGACCGACCGCATCACCGCGCTTTCGATGATCGAGGGCATCCGCGCGGCGGAAATCCTGCACGGCGTCAGGGGCGCCCCGCCGATCGACCGAGAGGCGTTGGCGGCGATGATCATCAGCGTTTCGAAACTGGTCGACGACTTCCCGGAAATCAGCGAGATCGACCTCAACCCGGTGTTCGCCCGCACGGATGGGGCGACCGCGGTCGACGTCCGCATGATCGTCGATTTCTCATCCCCAGAGGCGCCCTTCCGCCCCTCCCAGGAGGAAATCCTCGCCGCCATGAAGCGCATCATGGAGCCCGATGCGGTGGCCGTGATCGGCGCCTCGGCGGAGGAGGGCAAGATCGGCAATTCGGTGATGAAGAACCTGATCGACGGCGGCTATAAGGGCGAGATTTATCCCATCAACCCGCGCGCCGACGAGATCCTCGGGCGCAAATGCTACAAGAGCGTCGAGGACATCGAGGGCGCGGTCGACATCGCCATCTTCGCCATCCCCGCCAAGTTCGTTCTCCAGGCGCTCGAGGAGGTCGGCCGGAAGAACATCGCCGGCGCCATCATGATCCCCTCGGGCTTCGCCGAGACCGGCGAGGTCGAGCTGCAGCGGGAGATGGTGGCGATCGCGCGCAAGCACAATGTCCGGGTGATGGGGCCGAACATCTACGGCTTCTACTACACGCCGAAGAACCTCTGCGCCACCTTCTGTACACCTTACGACCTCGTCGGCAAGGTCGCCTTGTCGTCGCAAAGCGGCGGCGTCGGCATGTCGATCATCGGCTTTTCGCGCTCGACCAAGATGGGGGTCTCGGCGATCGTCGGCCTGGGGAATAAGTCCGATCTCGACGAGGACGACCTCCTCACCTTCTTCGAGCAGGACGACAACACCGACGTCATCGTCATGCATGTCGAGGACCTCAAGGACGGGCGCACCTTCGCCGAGGTGGCGGAGCGCGTTTCGAAGAAGAAGCCGATCGTCGTGCTCAAGGCCGGGCGCACCGCCTCGGGCGCCCGCGCCGCCGCCTCCCATACCGCGGCGCTCGCCGGCAACGACCAGATCTACGATGACATCCTGCGCCAATCGGGCGTCATCCGCGCCATGTCGCTGAACGACATGCTGCAGTTCGCCCGCGGCCTGCCGAAACTCCCCACCCCTCGGGGCGAGAACGTGCTGATCATCACCGGCGCCGGCGGCTCCGGCGTTTTGCTGTCCGATGCCTGCGTCGATAACGGCCTCGAATTGATGGAAATGCCCGACGATCTCGATAGGGCGTTCAGGGAGTTCATCCCGCCCTTCGGGGCGGCGGGCAACCCGGTCGACATCACCGGCGGCGAACCGCCGCTGACCTATCGCAACACCATCAAGCTGGGGCTCGAGGACGACCGCATCGACGCCCTGATTCTCGGCTACTGGCACACCATCGTCACGCCGCCCATGGTGTTCGCCGAACTGCTGGGCGAGGTGGTGGAGGAGTGCCGGGCCAAGGGTATCCACAAGCCCGTCGTGGCCTCCCTCGTCGGCGATGTCGCCGTCGAGGAGGCGTCCGAATACCTCTATGAGCGGGACATCGTCGCCTATCCCTATACCACCGAGCTTCCCGTCGCCGTGCTCGGCGCCAAGTACCGCTGGGCGCGCGGCGCCGGCCTGCTCTAGCGGCGCTTGGGGGGTTTAATAGGCGCTAGAGGCGGGAAAGCGGGCCTTTCGCGGCTCTACCATCGGCGGGGATGATCCGGTAAAATGGCGGCCGCGCCCGGAACCCGGATAAATAATATAAGTTATCGGAAAAGGGTCCGTGGGGCCGCCAGGAGAGAACGAGGCGATGTCAGAGGTCACTCAAGCGCAGCAGGGACGCCGCCACCCCGGCGCCGGGCGCGGGCGCGCAAGGCCCGAGCCCAAGGGCCGTCAGGTCGACGCCCAGGCGTTGGCCGAGGTCAGGGCGCTGCTTGGCGACCGTCCGCGCCGGCGCGATCTGCTGATCGAGCATCTCCATCTCATCCAGGACGCCTATCGCCACCTCTCGGCCGCCCATCTCGCCGCGCTTGCCGATGAGATGCGCCTCGCCATGGCCGAGGTCTACGAGGTCGCGACCTTTTACGCCCATTTCGACGTCGTCAAGGAGGGGGAGGAGCCGCCGCCGGCCGTCACCGTCCGGGTCTGCGACAGCCTGACCTGCGAATTGATGGGTGGCGGTGAACTGCTCTCAGCGCTCAAGGAAAATTGCGGCGCCGGCGTGCGCGTCATCAGGGCGCCCTGCATGGGGCGCTGCGACGCCGCGCCGGTGGCCGAGGCCGGTCATTACCACGTCGAGAACGCCACGGTTGACGCCGTGCGCCAGGCCATCGAGGAGAACAAGCTGGCGCCCGAGATACCGGGCTACGTGGATTTCGACGCCTACCAAACCGCGGGCGGCTATTCCCTGTTGCGCGACTGCCTCGAGGGCCGCCGGGAGGTGGAAAGCGTGATCGCGGCGCTCGATGACGCCGGCCTGCGCGGGCTTGGCGGCGCCGGCTTCCCCACCGGGCGCAAGATGACGTTGGTGCGCGCCGAACCCAAGCCCCGGATGGTGGCGATCAACGCCGACGAGGGCGAGCCCGGAACCTTCAAGGACCGCCATTACATGGAGCGCGACCCGCATCGGTTCCTGGAGGGCACGCTGATCGCCGCATGGGTGGTGGAATCGCAATCGGTCTACATCTATCTCCGCGACGAATACCCCGGCGTGCGCGAGGTTCTGCTGAAAGAGATCGCCAAAGTCGAGCAGGCGGGACTGGCGCCCGAGGACGGCATCCATTTACGCCGTGGCGCCGGCGCCTATATCTGCGGCGAGGAATCGGCGATGCTCGAGAGCATCGAGGGCAAACGCGGCCTGCCGCGCCACCGCCCGCCCTACGCCGCCCAGGTCGGCCTGTTCGGCCGTCCGACCCTGATCAACAACGTCGAGACCGTCTATTGGATCCGCGACATCGTCGAGAAGGGCGCCGATTGGTTCGCCAGCCAGGGCCGCGACGGCCACAAGGGGGTGCGGAGCTACTCGGTCTCGGGCCGGGTCAAGGAGCCGGGCGTCAAACTCGCCCCGGCGGGGATCACGGCGCGTGAGCTGATCGAGGAATATTGTTCCGGCATGGCCGACGGCCATCGCTTCAAGGGCTATCTTCCGGGCGGCGCGTCGGGGGGCATATTGCCCGCCTCGATGGCCGATATCCCGCTCGATTTCGGGGCGCTCGAGGGCCACGGCTGTTTCATCGGCTCCCATGCCGTCATCATCCTGTCGGACCGGGACGACATCAAGCGGGTGGCGCTCAACCTGATGCGCTTCTTCGAGGACGAAAGCTGCGGCCAGTGCACGCCGTGCCGGGTCGGCACCGAAAAGGCGGTGAAGCTGATGGGGATGCGGACATGGGACGAGGCGCTGCTCAAGGAACTCGGCCGGGCGATGGCCGACGCCTCGATCTGCGGCCTCGGCCAGGCGGCGGCCAATCCGCTCAACTCGGTGCTAACCCACTTCCGCGACGATTTGGGGCTGGGGGAGGCCTGAGATGACGGGGGCGATACGATTCACCCTCGACGGCCGGAAGGTCGAGGCCTTGGAAGGCGAGACCATCTGGCAGGTCGCCAAGCGCCAGGGGATCGAGATACCCCATCTCTGCCATGCGCCCGAGCCGGGCTATCGCGCCGACGGCAACTGCCGCGCCTGCATGGTCGAGATCGAGGGCGAGCGCGTGCTCGCCGCCTCTTGCATCCGCGCCCCGACGGCGGACATGAAGGTGGTGATCGGATCGGAGCGGGCAAGGTCCGCGAGGCGCATGGTGATGGAGCTGCTGCTCGCCGATCAGCCCAAGCGCGATCGCGCCCACGACCCGGATTCGAAGCTTTGGCGCTGGGCCGGACGCATGGCGGTGACGGAGAGCCGATTTGCGCCCCGCAACTCACCGCCGGCCGATCTCAGCCATACCGCCATGGCGGTGCACTTGGATGCCTGCATCCACTGTAATCTCTGCGTCCGCGCCTGCCGCGAGGTCCAGGTCAACGACGTCATCGGCATGGCCGGGCGCGGCGCGGCATCGAAGATCGTCTTCGATTTCGACGACCCCATGGGACAAAGCACCTGTGTCGCCTGCGGCGAATGCATCCAGGCCTGCCCCACCGGCGCCCTGATGCCGGCATCGGTGATGGACGAAGCGGGCGTCGGACACACCAAGGCCGACAGGAAAGTCGACAGCGTCTGCCCCTATTGCGGCGTCGGCTGTCAGATCACCTACAACATCCGCGACGACAAGATCCTCTATGTCGACGGGCGCGACGGACCGTCCAACCAGAACCGCCTTTGCGTCAAGGGCCGCTTCGGCTTCGACTACATCACCCATCCCGACCGCCTGACCAAGCCTCTCATCCGCCGCGACGACGCCGCCAAGACCGTCGATCCGAACATCGATCCCGCCGACCCCTTCACCCATTTCCGCGAGGCCAGCTGGGAGGAAGCCTTGGAGCGCGCGGCGGCGGGCTTCAAGACCATCCGCGACCGCGACGGCGCCAAGGCGCTTGCCGGCTTCGGCTCGGCCAAGGGCTCGAACGAGGAGGCCTATCTCTTCCAGAAGCTGGTGCGCACGGGCTTCGGCAACAACAACGTCGATCACTGCACCCGGCTCTGCCATGCCTCGTCGGTGGCGGCGTTGTTGGAAACCATCGGCTCGAGCGCGGTCACGGCGCCGTTCACCGAGGCGGCGAATGCCGAGGTCATCATCGTCATCGGCGCCAATCCCACCGAGAACCATCCGGTGGCGGCGACCTACCTCAAGGACGCCGCCAAACGCGGCGCCGCGCTGATCGTCATGGATCCGCGCGGCCAGGCGTTGAAGCGTCACGCCACCCACATGGTGCAGTTCAAGCCGGGCGCCGATGTCGCGCTGCTGAACGCGATGATGCACGTGATCGTCGAAGAGAAGCTCTACAGCCAGAACTACGTCGCCGCCCACACCGAAGGTTTCGATCGTCTGAGCCGACATCTCAAGGACTACGCGCCCCAGATGATGGCGGAGATTTGCGGCATCGAGGCGGATCTGATCCGCACCGTCGCCCGGCTTTACGCCACCGCCAAATCGGCGATCATCTTCTGGGGCATGGGCATTTCCCAGCACGTCCACGGCACCGATAACGCAAGGTGCCTGATATCCCTCGCCCTGATGTGCGGCCAGGTCGGCCGTCCCGGCACCGGACTGCATCCGTTGCGCGGCCAGAACAACGTCCAAGGGGCGTCCGATGTCGGCCTCATCCCGATGGTGTTCCCGGACTACGAACCCGTCGGCGACGACGAGATCAGGGCCCGCTTCGAGGACCTCTGGCAAACCAAGCTCGATCCCGAGCCCGGCCTGACGGTGGTCGAGATCATGGACGCGGCGCATGAAGGAAGGATCAAGGGCATGTACATCATGGGGGAAAACCCGGCGATGTCCGACCCCGACGCCCATCACGTCCGCGAAGCGCTGGCCAAGCTCTCTCACCTCGTGGTCCAGGACATCTTCTTGACCGAGACGGCGTTCTATGCCGATGTCGTCCTGCCGGCCTCGGCGTGGCCCGAGAAGGACGGCACGGTGACCAACACCAACCGCCAGGTGCAGATGGGACGACAGGCTTTCGATCCGCCAGGCCAAGCCCGCCAGGACTGGTGGATCATCCAGGAGATCGCCCGCGGCATGGGGCTCGATTGGAACTACACCCACCCCCGCGACGTCTATGGCGAGATGGGAAAGGCGATGGCGTCGCTCGACAATATCTCCTGGCAACGGCTCGAACGCGAGGGGGCCGTCACCTACCCGTGCGACGCGCCCGATCGGCCCGGCCACAGCGTCGTCTTCGGTGACGGCTTCCCGACGGCGAACGGGCGCGGCAAGTTCGTCCCCGCCGCCATCGTCCCCCCCGATGAAACGCCGGATGCGGACTACCCGATGATCCTGACGACGGGCACGCAATTGGAGCACTGGCACACCGGGGCGATGTCCCGGCGGGCGACGATGCTCGATGAACTGGAGCCCGAGGCGGTCGCCAGCCTGTCGCCGGCGGACCTCGGGCGCATCGGCGCCGACGCCGGCGACACCATCCGCGTCACCACCCGGCGCGGCGCCATCGAGATCACCGCGCGGAAGGATGCGGCCATACCCGACGGCATGATCTTCATTCCCTTCTGCTTCGTCGAGGCGGCGGCGAACCTGCTGACCAACCCGGCGCTCGACCCCGTCGGCAAGATCCCGGAGTTCAAGTTCTGCGCCGCGCGCGTCGAGAGGATCGGCCGCGCCGAGGCCGCCGAATAGGGTTGGGAAGATGGGAGATTATCTGCTCAAGCCCAATCCCGACGATCCCCGTCTCTCCAAGGCGGTCAAGGGCATCGACCATGACGGCAAGCCGATCGAGACCTCGGTGGTGGTCGAGCGCTCCCTCACGCTTTTCCTCAACAGCCAGGAAATCGTCACCATGATGACCATCGGCGATTATCCCGAATACCTGGCGCTGGGCTTTCTGTTGAACCAGAACATGCTGCTCGCGGACGACGAGATCACCGGCATCGATCACGACGAGGAGCTCGAGATCGTCGTCGTGCGCACCAAGCGCGAGACCGACTACGAGGAAAAGCTGAAGAAGAAGGTCAGGACCTCGGGCTGCGCCCAGGGCACGGTGTTCGGCGATTTGATGGAGAAATTCGATGACATCGAGCTGTCGAAGGACGCCAGGCTCAGGACCTCGTGGCTCTATGGCTTGACCCGGAAGATCAACACCTCGCCCAGCCTCTATCTCAAGGCCGGGGCGATTCACGGCGCGGTGCTGTGCCGGGAGGATAAGCCGCTGATCTACATGGAGGACGTCGGCCGGCACAACGCGGTGGACAAGATCGCCGGTTACATGTTCCTCGAGGGGATCACGCCCGAGGACAAGATCTTCTACACCACCGGGCGGCTGACCAGCGAGATGATCATCAAGACGGTGCAGATGCGCATTCCGATCCTGATTTCGCGTTCCGGCTTTACCTCCTGGGGAGTCGATCTCGCCCGCGAGGCCAATTTGACGCTGATCGGCCGGGCCCGGGGCAAGCGCTTCGTCGCCCTGGCGGGGGAGAAGAGAATCATCTACGACGCCGATCCCAAGGACGTCGGTGAGGAATCCGCCCGCCATCAGCGCAAGGCCGCCCGCGCCGAACCCGATCTTTAGACATGACCGGGGATCGGCGAGAAGGCGTCGTTGGGGTTTTATTGGCCGGCGGCCTGGCGCGGCGCATGGGCGGTGGCGACAAGTGCCTTCGCACGCTCGGCCCACGCACCATCCTCGATTACGTCGTCGAACGGGCGCGGGCGCAGACGGCGACGCTGGTGCTCAACGCCAATGGCGATCCGGCACGATTTGACGCCTATGCCCTGCCGGTGGCGGCCGACGTCATCGAAGGCGCCGCCGGGCCGCTGGCCGGCGTCCTTACCGGCATGGAATGGGCGCGCGCCAACCGCCCGGATTGTCCGTGGATCGCGACATTCGCCACCGACACGCCGTTCTTCCCGCTGGATTTCGTGCCCCGTTCGCTCGAACGGATCGAAGAGCATGGCGCCGACATGGCCCGGGCGGCCTCGGGCGGGCGGGCGCATCCGGTCTTCGGCCTGTGGCCGGTGCGCCTTCGGGACGATCTCGACGCGGCGATACGCAAAGACGGCGTGCGCAAGGTCGATATCTGGACCGCGCGCTACCGGCTGGTGGAGGCCGAATTCGCCACCGAACCCTTCGATCCCTTCTTCAACGCCAATAGGCCCGAGGATTTGGAAGAAGCGGCGCGCCTTGCCGCGAAACTTGGCGATTCGGCCCGAGCGTTATAAAACCGGGGGGCAAGTGACGTCAACGCTCTGCGGTGGATCGGGAATGAGGGCCCAGGAATGAAGGCCCGGGAATGAAGGCCCGGGAATGAAGGAGGGACCGCGAAAGCATGAGTGAGATTTGGAGCGCGCTCGGCAAGGCGATGGTGCTGATCGCCGGTTTCGACGCCGATCTGGTCGAGATCATCGGCCTGTCTTTGCGCGTGAGCCTGACCGCGGTCCTCATCGCCGCCGTCGTCGGCCTGCCCGTCGGCGCCGCGGTGGCGCTCTTCCGGTTTCCCGGCCGGCCCCTTCTTGTCGTCCTTATCAACGCCCTGATGGGGCTGCCGCCGGTGGTCGTCGGCCTGATCGTCTATCTCCTGTTGTCCCGCGCCGGACCCTTCGGCGTCTTCAACCTGCTCTATACGCCGACCGCCATGATCATCGCCCAGGCGATCCTTATCGGCCCGATCATCGCCGCGCTGACGCGTCAGACGGTGGAGGATCTGTGGCAGGAATACGGCGAGCAACTCACCTCCTTCGGCGTCGGACCGGGGCGCGCCGTCCGGACATTGCTGTGGGACGGCCGCTTCAGCCTGATGACCGGGATCCTGGCGGGCTTCGGCCGGGCCAGCGCCGAGGTCGGGGCGGTGATGATCGTCGGCGGCAATATCGATCATCTGACCCGGGTGATGACGACCTCGATCGCGCTCGAGACCAGCAAGGGCAATCTGGAGATCGCCCTGGCGCTGGGGATCATCCTGCTGATCATCGCGCTCGGCATCAATGCCTCGGCCTACGCCATCAGGGACATGGCGTACAGGGCAGAGAGCTGAGAGGACCCGCGATGCCGGCCCGCAAGCAAATCCTTCCGCTGGTGTTCGACAAGGTCTCCTACGTCGCCAAGGGCGCGCGGCTGGTCGATGAGTTCTCCGTCACCCTCGATCCCGGAACCCGCACCATCATCCTCGGCCCGAACGGCGCCGGCAAGAGCCTCGTGCTCCGCCTCAGCCACGGGCTGTTACAGCCGACATCGGGCGCCATCCGCTGGGAAGGACCCGGCGGCGGCAATCGGCCGGCACTGCATCAGGCCATGGTGTTCCAGCGCCCCATGACCTTGCGCCGATCCGTCGCGGCGAATCTCGATTACGTGCTCAGCCTGCGCAAGGTGCCGCGCGAGCTTCGGCGCGCCAAGACGGCGGAGGCGCTCAAACGGGCCGGTCTTTTCGCCATGCGCTCCCGGCCGGCGCGGGTCTTGTCCGCCGGCGAGCAGCAGAAGCTGGCGCTCGGCCGCGCCTGGGTGATGGAGCCGGAGGTGCTGTTCCTCGACGAGCCCACCGCCAGCCTCGATCCCGCCGCCACCCGGGAGGTGGAGAACATGATCAACGCCATTCACCAGGCCGGCACCAAGATCATCATGACCACCCACGA
>JADFPK010000241.1 GCA_022562375.1 Pseudomonadota bacterium | reverse complement strand
GCCACCGTCGGGTCCGACTGCAGCCGCATGCCCCTTTTGAGCCGATTGATGAACACCGCGGCGATCAACGCCCGCTCTTCGGCCAGCGCCGTTTCCTTCTCGACGATCGACGCCAGAATCAGGGCTTGGCGCGCCGATTTGAGGGGTAGGTCAGCGGCCCGGCCGGCCCACGCCTCGTCCACGGTCCGCGTCATCGCCTGGCGCATGCGCCCGACCAGCCGGTCACGGCTGTCGCCGTAGGAATAGTGGTAGGTGTCCGGCATCAACTCCCCTTCGCCGGGGGATGAGGTGATTTGGCCCTCGAGCCCTTCCGCCGCCACCAGCAGCGCCAGGGCCTGGGCGGTGGTGAGCCCCTCCGCCACGGTAAGCCGGCGCACCACCGTCTTGCCGCCGAGCAATACCGCCATGACCCCCCGTGGACTGGTCGCGGCCTCGAATGCGTATTCGCCGGCGCGCAAGGCTTTCTCGCCGCCGCCCAGCCTGACGCCGATGGAGAAGACCAAAGGATTGTCGATGACTCGGTTGCGGTGAAGGAGATCGGCGATGTCCTCGACACCGGCGCCCCTGGGGATGATGACGGTGACGCCCGCCGCCAATGGCCCCGGCCGGTCGAAGGCGGCCGAGAACCAGATGATGGCGCCGGCAAGGATGGCGATGACGGCGGCGAGGATGAGGACGACACGGACGACGACGCGCCGCATCACAATTAAGGCGCTTCGGCGAAGATCAGGGTGGCGTTGGTGCCGCCGAAGCCGAATGAATTGGAGAGCCCATGGCGCAACTTGCGCTCCTTGGCGTGGTGCGGCACCAGGTCGATGTCGCAGTCGGGCGGGGGGTTGTCGAGATTGAGGGTCGGCGGCACGACGCCGTCCCGCATCGCCAGGATCGAAAAGATCGCCTCGACGCTGCCGGCGGCCCCCAGGAGGTGGCCGATCGCCGACTTGGTGGACGACATCGACAGTTTTTTGGCGTGATCGCCGAACACTCTCTTTACCGCGCCCAGCTCGATCTCGTCGCCAAGAGGGGTCGAGGTCCCATGGGCGTTGATGTAATCGATGTCCTCGGGGTTGACCTTCGCCCTGTTGAGCGCGGCAATCATCGAGCGGTAACCGCCGCTGCCGTCCTCGACCGGCGCGGTCACGTGGTAGGCGTCGCTCGACATGCCGTAACCGATGATCTCGGCGTAAATCTTCGCCCCCCGTTTCCTGGCGTGTTCCAATTCTTCGAGGACGACGACGCCCGCCCCCTCGCCGATCACGAAGCCGTCCCGGTCCCGGTCCCAGGGCCGCGACGCCTTCTCGGGGGTGTCGTTGAAATTGGTCGACAGCGCCCGGGCGGCGGCGAAACCGGCGATGCCGAGGCGGCAGATCGCCGCCTCCGCCCCGCCCGCCACCATCACCTCGGCGTCCTCCCACATGATCAGCCGGGCGGCGTCACCGATCGCATGCGCGCCGGTCGAGCAGGCGGTGACCGGGGCATGGTTGGGCCCCTTGAAGCCGTACTTGATCGAAACGTGGCCGGAGGCCAGGTTGATCAGCGCCGAGGGGATGAAGAACGGGCTCATCTTCCGCGGCCCCTTCTCATGCACCGTGAGCGAGCCGTCGTAGATGCTCTGAAGTCCACCGATCCCGGAGCCGATCATGACCCCGGTACGCTCGCGCGCCGCCTCGTCCTCGGGTGTCCAGCCGGCGTCCTCCACCGCCATCGAGGCGGCACCCACGGCGAACACGATGAACGGGTCGACCCGGCGCTGGTCCTTGGGCGACATCCAGTCGTCGGCGTTGAAGCGCCCGTCGGCGGTGGCCCCCAACGGCACCTGGCCGGCGATCTTGGCGGTCAGGTCCGAGACATCGAAGGACTGGATCGCGCCGATCCCCGACTCGCCGTTGGTCAGCCGGGTCCAATTGTTCTCCACCCCGACCCCCAACGGGGTGACCAGACCAAGACCGGTGACGACAACACGTCTCATTGGATCGGTCGCGCGGGTTCAGAACAGAGCGACATGGCGGATAGCCGGCGGCGCTGCCGGCGGCGACGCGGTCAAGCCTGCTGGTGCTCTTCGATATAGGAGACGGCGTCTTTCACGGTGAGAATGTTCTCCGCCGCCTCGTCCGGAATCTCGAGGCCAAATTCTTCCTCGAACGCCATCACCAGTTCGACCGTGTCGAGGCTGTCGGCACCCAAATCGTCGATAAAGCTGGCGTTGTCGGTGACCTTCGCATCATCGACACCGAGGTGCTCGACGACAATCTTCTTAACCCGCTCGGCGGCATCGTTCATGATTCTTGCCCCTTGGAATGCCTTCGCCTCAACTCCCGAGACCGCCCGGCGGGCGGCCCCGTAACCCGGCGCTCCGCCGCCGCAACGCGGCGCTTCCTAGCACACTTTCGCGACCCTTGCCAACGCCGGAAAAAACCGCCGCGACTGGATCGGAAAACACGCTAAATCATCGCCATTCCGCCGTTCACGTGCAGGGTTTGTCCGGTGACGTAGCCGGCCTGTTCGCTGGCCAGATAGACCACGGCGGCGGCGACGTCGGCCGCGGCGCCGAGCCGGCCGGCGGGGATCCGCGCCGCCAGCGCATCGCGTTGCCGCGGGTTCAATGCGTCGGTCATCGGCGTCTCGATAAAGCCGGGTGCGACGCAGTTGACGGTGATTCCCCGGGTCGCGACCTCGTGCGCCAGCGACTTGGACATGGCGATCATGCCGGCCTTGGCGGCGGCGTAATTGGCCTGGCCCGGATTTCCGGTGACCGCAACCACCGAGGTGATGCCGACGATGCGGCCCCAGCGCCGCTTCATCATCCCCCTGAGACTGCCGCGCGCCAGGCGAAAGGCGGCGGTGAGGTTGAGGTCGAGGACGCGGCCCCAGTCCTCGTCGCGCATCCTGATGGCCAGACCGTCACGGGTGACGCCGGCGTTGTTGACCAGGATGTCCACCTGGCCCATGGCCGCCGCCGCCCGCCCGACCAGGCCGTCCAGGGCCGCCGGATCGCCGAGATCC
>JADFPK010000036.1 GCA_022562375.1 Pseudomonadota bacterium | reverse complement strand
CAACAGCAACAGCAACAGCATCAGGAGCAAGAGCAACAGCTACGCCAGCGGCAGCAGGAGCAAGAGCAACAGCAACAGCAGCGGCAGCAGGAGCAAGAGCAACAGCAACAGCAGCGGCAGCAGCAGCAAGAGCAACAGCTACAGCAGCAGCAGCGGCAGCAAGAGCAACAGCTACAGCAGCGGCAGCAGCAAGAGCAACAGCAGCGGCAGCAGCAAGAGCAACAGCGGCAGCAGCAGCAAGAGCAACAGCGGCAGCAGCAGCAAGAGCAACAGCGGCAGCAGCAGCAGCGGCAGCAGCAAGAGAAAAAGGGACAGCAACAGTAGCAGGAACGGCAAGAACCGGCCGGATGGTGCGGCCAGGGCGGAGGAGGTCCGAGCGGGAGTTTCCTAGGCTCTGCTGGGATCTGATTCCCTTCCGGACGAAATACGCAGGCATCGGTGCTTGCATGATCGGCGCGTGGGCCGAGACAATGGCGAGCAAGCCCACGCTCCGTCCAATTTCCGCTACGGTGCTGACGATCGGCAAGGCCATTTAGGCCCGCATTTCCCGGTCACTTCTCGGAAGGCGGCGGAGTCGGGAGGAGCTTTCGCGCGCCCTCCGAATCGAACTAATACGAACAGCCTGCGGGAGATCGGAGTAGGGCAGCCTGTCCGTCGCCGCCGCCGTCGCCTGATGCCCGGTGCCGCCGGTCTTTGGCGCGGAAATGGGCCGCTTGGCGGCGGTGGCGGACGTTAACGAAAAATTACCTTAACAGCTATATGTCATCCGATAGTGCCGCGGAACCTTCGATCAGATGGGAACTTTGGATGACTTATTGTTTAGGCATTACAGTACGCGAAGGACTTATCTGTCTGGCCGATGGCCGCGTGACGTCGGGCAGCCAAGTCTCCATCGTGCGCAAGGTGAGTCTCCACGGACCCGCTGATAGGCGGGTCTGTATTATGACCTCGGGTTTGCGCTCGCTGCGTGACAAGACCATCGCCTATTTCGATCAGGAGTTCTGCCGCGAGTCGGTGACCGCCGAAAACATGCATGAGGTGCTGGCGATCTATGCACGCAGCCTGAGACGCGTGGCGGAAGAAGACCGGGACGCGCTGGAAGCATCGGATCTCTACTTCGACCTCCATGGGATTATCGCCGGGCAGATCGAGAAGGATGCGAAACCAACCATGTTTCTGGTTTACCCGGAAGGCAACTGGATCGAGGTGACGGAGCGGACACCCCACATCGCGATCGGCGCCACCGCGTATGGCAAACCGATTCTTGATCGCATGCTCACCTTCGACACGCCCCTGCCGCTGGCGCTACAGACCGCCTATTTGGCTTTCGATTCCACCAGGGTCAGCACAGCCGACGTTGGATTCCCCCTCGACATGCTGACCTTCGCCAGGGACCGGCGTTGGCGCGAGATGGAACTCGACCAAGACGCCGTAAGCGGTATAAGACAATGGTGGAACGATCACATAAAGGAACTCGCGACTACCATGCCTGAAGGTCCGTGGGCGGATCGCTTGCTACCGGGCGCAAAGACGGAACACCTCTCGCCTGTCGCGGCAAAATAGCGACTAAGTTGAAGATCCGGAGCCAATAGCCGGGGCAGCTGACCTGTCCCCATTCTTTTTACCAGTTCCTATGTTAGCCTTGGCACGGTTTCTGAAAAGGCCCGATCCGGGTATCACCGAGGTCCGGGTTGGCTCGGGAGCCGAAGTGCCGGTGACCCGGCGCCGATGTCCGCCGTTGGGCCTAAAGCGGGCACGATCCGCTAAAGAGGGGACGTTTAGGGCGCCTGCTTCGGCGGGATGTCACCCGAGACACCGCGCCCGGCCGGGGGTCGTCGGATGGTGCCAAAGCTTCGATAATGCCAAAGCTTCGATAATGTCAAAGCTTCGATGATGAAGGAGTTGGGGTTGCGGCAAGGGCGGCGGTCTGCCTTCCTGACGCCGCGCCAGCCGGGGATCGGTAGGTAAACGCCCCTCCGCCGGATCGAACGGCCAGCGAAGGGGGCGTCGGCACCGGTCTTGCGCGTGGCGTCTTGAGTCCTTCAGGGCTCGACGCGGGAGGTCGAAATTCCGAGGACGACGCTCTTGGTGCTTTTAGCGGCCGTCGAGAAGGTTGGGTTGTTGATTTCGCCGGCTTTCGCATATCATGGCGGCAGTGGCGGCCCCACCCGATAGAAGCCATTTGGCCGTTCATTTTCCTGGCGATCGCCGTTATTTGCGGCCTCGTGTTCCTGGGAAAGAAGAGGAACAAGAAGAGGAAGAAGCGTAAGCGATTCTAACCAACATTCCCAGAGGGGTTCCACTCCGCGCCGGAAGGGTGCGCGAGCCCGCATCTAACGGATGTTGGATTGCGTTTGTCCGATGATGGCGGTCGGCAGTGCCGCGGCCGCGGAACAGAAAGGAAGGCAGTCCATGGCGCGTTCTTTGCTATCCCTGGCGGTGGCTGTCGGGCTTGGAATGAGCCTGCTGAGCTCGGTTGCCGCCGCTCAATCCACGACTCTCCGCTGGTTCGGTCATGCGTTCTTCTTCCTCACCTCCTCTCAGGGGATTCGCGTGGCCCTGGATCCCTTCGGCGACATCGGCTATGCCATGCCCGGGGTGGCGGCGGATGTCGCCACGGTGAGCCACGAGCATGGAGACCACGACGGCGCCGACCAACTCGCGGGCTCCCCCGTGGTCTTGCGCGGCCTGAAGGCCGGAGGTGCGGGCTGGAACCCTATTTCCTACCGCGCGAAGGACGTGCGCATTACGGCGCTGCCGGCCTACCACGACGACGTCCAGGGTCGGAGGCTGGGCTTGAACACGATCTTTATCGTCGAAGCCGGCGGCCTTCGCTTGGCCCACCTGAGCGATATCGGTCACACCTTGTCCGAAGCGACCCTGAAGGCCATGGGGCGCATCGACGTCCTGCTGATCCCGGTGGGCGGAAAGTTCAGCATCGACGGCCGCCAGGCGCAGGAGATCATGTCCCGCCTGCGCCCCCGCGTCACCATTCCGATGCATTACAGGACTCCCGTGACCGCGACGTGGCCCATCGACGATGAAAGCGGCTTTCTCGCCGGGCTGAAGAACGCAAAGCGGCTGGAAACGCTCGGCATTTCCCTCTCGCCCGAGACCCTTCCGGCCGAGCCCGAGGTGTGGGTGATGCGCTACCGCTAGGAAGCCGAGGGTCGAAAGGAGCCGCCCCGGCCGTCGCCATCGAAAAATCTCACACGATAGGGGTCACACGATAGGGGTCAGCACACGATAGGGGTCAGGTCTTGTATCTTGCGTTCCACAAACACCGCCGCGCGCGCATTGCCCCGTGCGCTAACGTGATACAAAGCACCCGGAAATTCTATACGTAAAGGCCGCGCCATTGGCGCGACGGTACCCGCGCCGATGCAAAATACAAGACCTGACCCCAAATGCATGCAATGTGCCCTCCTCCGGTTACCGGCGATCTTCGCTGCTTGCCAGCGGGAACCCGGCTTGGCCCAAACCAAGCCGTGCCCAGGATAGGGAACCTAGAGCCCTGAGACAAAATGATTTTTCCTCCGGCCCGGAGATGGGCGGTCTGATTATTTTGCCTTTTCCTTTCCAAGGGCAGCCAGCCCGGTCAGAAAAACCGGGGGCCGATCCGGAAACTCGGCGACAAGGTGCAAATGTCCGCCCATGGCTTCCACATAGCTGCTCAGTGTCGACAGCAACAGGTCGGATCGCCGCTCAAGCCGGGAAAGATTTTCCTGATTGATCCCAAGACTCTTAGCCAGGGTCTTCTGTGTCAGCTCAAGAGCATTCCGCAAATCCCGCAATGTCATTTCCTCGGCGATCAGTTCCGCCGCGCGGGCTTCCACGGCCTTGCGCTCCTTCGCGGACAGGCTCGCCATGATCTCCTTCAATGTTACCGTCATGTCCTCTTTCCTTTCTTTTTCAGCCGGGCAAGGTGTTCATCGAACCGCTTGTCCGCTATGGCGATGAGGCGCTTGTAAAACCGGCTTTCGCTTCCTCCCGATTTATCGCCGGCCACGAGAAGGATGCCCTTGCGTTTCGGATCGAAGGCAAAAGCAACGCGCCACACGCCGCCGTCGGCGTTGAACCGCAACTCCTTCATGTTGGCATGGCGCGATCCGTTCAGCGTATCGGCATGAGGCCGCCCCAGAAGCGGGCCTCGCTGTTCCAGTAGCCGGGCGTGGGCCAAAAGCTCCGTACGGACTTTCCGGCTCATGGCCTTCACGTCGCTGGCAAATTCGTCAACGAATTCAATAGACCAAGTCATTAATTATTATGACCTATAGCGCATATGATGTCAAGAGCATATGATCTTGAAATCATACATGTAGCGACCGCGCTTAGCCGTCCTTCGCCGTGCGGTCTTCGGCGGTTCCGCTCCGCCAATGGCGCCATGGGCACAAGCGAAGCGCGCCGGCCCTTTCGGACGGGTTCCCGTGCCACTTAAGGGCTTAAAAACAAGAAGGCGGCGGAAAAGGCAGGCATGCCCTGCCTTTGGTGAGTCTTGAGCTTTGGATGTTCCCATCCAGTGCGCCGATGGCGCGCCTCGGGCCGGTCTGGTGGGAGCGGCGGGACTCGAACCCGCACGGCCGTTTAAGCCATTGGATTTTAAGTCCAATGTGTCTACCTGTTCCACCACGCTCCCGCCAATCCCCGCCCGGTCATTGCCGGCCTGTGCCCTATTGTAGATGATTGCGACGGCCTTGGCATCAAGGGCGCATCGGCGGGATCACTGCCCATGCCGTGGCCGTTCGTCTCGTGAGGGTAGGGGCGCTAACGCCGATAGCGCTCGGCCCGAGCCCGTCACGATCGCGTGACGGGCACTGGTAATCGGCGCGTGGCGGGAATAAGCTTGGCTCAACGACATACGGACAGGTTGAAATGCCTCGACGGCGCTTCCCGGCCCTTGCCCGGCGGCGCCGTCAGGGAACCAGCAGAGGGAGACCACAGATGTTGAGCAAATCCCTATTGGCCGTGCTGTTGAGCGTGGCGCTGGCGGCGCCGGCCTATGCCGCCGGCTCATCTTCGTCCTCGAGCCGGCCGAGCCCGTCCTCGACCTTCGATCTCGGCGAGAAGGCGGTGAAGGCCAAGGACTTCGAGCGCGCGCTTTCGCTGTTGAAGAAGGTGGTCCGGTCGGAGCCGGAGAACGCCGATGCGTGGAATTACATCGGCTTCAGCCACCGCAAGCTCGATCAGTTGGACCGGGCGCTGCCGGCCTACCAGAAGGCGCTGGCGATCGACCCGGACCATCGCGGCGCCAACGAATATCTCGGCGAGCTTTATCTCCGAACCGGCAACCTCGGCAAGGCGCGCGAGCGCTTGAAGAAGCTCGACGCGATTTGTTTCTTCGGCTGCGAGGAATATGACGACCTCAAGCAGGCGATCAAAACCTACGAGGACCGCCGCAAGAAGGGTTGAGGCGCGCCCGTGTGACGGGGGGCTCCCGTAAGGTAACGGATCGGCGCCGATGACGTTCGCCTCCTTCCTCGCCGATTACGGCGCGTCGCTGGCCGCCTTCGCGCTCTTCGCGCTGCTTCATTCCGTCGGCGCCCAGGAGCCTTGCAAGGACGCCCTCGCCCGCATCGCCGGGCGGTTCTTCGTCGACCATTTCTGGCGCATCCTTTACTGCGCGCTCTCTTTCTGGGCGCTCTATTACGGCGTCGCCTCGCTGCATTGGGCGCGCAACCTAGAGAACGACGTCTGGCTCGTGGTCTATCCCGACTGGCTGTGGCAGTCGATCACCGCCCTGCACCTCGGCTCCATCGCGCTCGTCTATGTCGCCTTCGTGCAGAGCGATTATTTGGAGTTCCTCGGCCTCAAGCAGGCGGGGCGGGGCATCATGGCGCTGATAGGCCGCCCCACGGGCGCGCCCGGGCTGGCGCTGTTCGGAACCCACCGCCTGGTGACCGGCGGCGTCTACGGCCTCGTCCGCCACCCGATGTTGGCCGCCGGGCTGCTGTTCCTGCTGACCAGCGGGCCGTCGCTCAACAACCTCATCTACACCGGGATGTACGCCGCCTACATGGCGATCGGCGGGTATTACGAGGAGAAGCGCATGGTCCGGGTGTTCGGAGAGGAATATTTACGCTACCGGCGCCGGGTCGGCGCCTTCTTCCCGCGCTTGCGTCCGCGCCCGGCGGGTTAGGATGCTGGAACAGCTGTCGGCATATTTTTACGACCCGGTGGTGTTCTGGACCGCGCCCTTCGTGCTCGTCGCCCTCATCGCCGCTATCCGCAAGCTCGGCGCCTGGGCGCGCCGCCATCGCTGAGCCGGCCCGGGCGCGCCACAAACTGGTGACGGCGCCGGCCAAATCGTTTAAGACGGACGCGCCGGCTTCGCGGCCGAGGTTCAAGGAGGATCGCCATGTACGCAGTCATCTTCGAGGTGCGCCCGAAAGGGGAGCGCATCGACGAGTATCTCGACATCGCCGCCGAGCTCCGCCCGGCGCTCGAGAAGATCGACGGCTTCATCTCGATCGAGCGCTTCCAGAGCCTGACCGACAAGGGCAAGGTCCTGTCGTTGTCGATCTGGCGGGACGAGGCGGCGATCGCGGTCTGGCGGAACCTGCCCCAACACCGCGAGGCCCAGGCCAAGGGACGCGCCGGGATATTCGATGATTACCGCATCAGGGTCGCCGAAATCCTCAGGGACTACTCGATGACCAAGCGGGGCGAAGCGCCGGCCGACGCGCCGATGGCGTGAGCGTTGGCGCCACAGGGGCCGGACCCGTCGGCGTCGGGCGCCGGTTTTTGCGCCGGGTGCGGAAGACAAGGTTGCGTTCGCCGTCCGCCGGACGATATTAAGTGGATGTGGCGCCCGTTGGCGCCGAGTGCGCGGTATCTTGCGGACTTACATGGCAGAGAGCACTGACCCGAGGGAAGGCCGGCGGCCGTGGCGCCTGAGCCGCGGCGCTTTGGGCGCGCTTTGTCTCGGACGATGGGCAAGGCGCGTTTCCTCTGGCGCTGCGCCCGCCCTGTTCGCCGTCCTTGTCCTGACCGCCTCGGGCCAGGGGTTCGCGGCGGAAGATCTTCGGTTCTTTCGCATCGGCACCGGGTCCACGTCGGGCATTTATTTCCCCATCGGCGGCCTGATCGCCAGCGCCATCAGCAACCCGCCCGGTTCGCGCGCCTGCGCGCGCGGCGGCAGCTGCGGCGTCCCCGGCCTGATCGCCGTCGCCCAGGCTACCCATGGCTCGGTCGACAACGTCAAGGCCATGGCCAAGGGCGATCTCGAATCGGGCCTGAGCCAGGCCGACATCGCCTATTGGAGCTATTCCGGCAAGGGCATGTTCCGCGGCAAGAACAGGATCACCAACCTCAGGGCGATCGCCAACCTCTATCCCGAAAGCGTCCATATCGTCGCCCGCAAGGACGCCAGGATAAAAAGCGTCAAGGGGCTGAAGGGAAAGCGGGTCTCGCTCGACGTCACCGGGTCGGGCACCCGGGTCAATGCCAGGCTCGTCCTCAGGCGCTACGGCGTCGCGCTAAAGTCGCTGCGGCTCGTTAACGTCCAGCTCGGCCCGGCCATAGACATGATGCGCGAGGGCCGGCTCGACGCCTTCTTCTTCGTCGCCGGCTATCCGGTGCGGGCCATCGCCGAGCTGGCCGAAAAAATACCCATCCAACTGGTGCCGATCACCGGCAAGACGGCGCAGCGGATCAGGCGTTCCGACCGCTTCTTCACCGAGACCGTCATACCGGCCGGCACCTACAAGGGGGTGGACGAAACCCCGACGCTCAGCGTCGGCGCCCTATGGATCGTCAGGGCCGAGGTCGATGAGAAACTCGTTTACGGCATCACCCGGGCGCTCTGGCACAAGAACACGCGGCCGCTGCTCGACAGCGGTCATCCCAACGGCAGGCTGTTGCGCCTCGAGACCGCCCTCGATGGCATCGCCATACCGCTCCATCCCGGGGCCGAGCGTTTCTACCGCGAGGCCGGGCTGATCCCGGTTCCCGACACCGCCGGCGAGGGCGGCGGCGGAACGGCGCCCAAGCCGGGCGGAAAGCAAGGCGGCAAACAGGCGCCGGCCAAGTAACGCTTGTCGCTTCGCCCCGCAAATCAGCGGGACGGGTCGAGCTAATCGGAGTATGCGCTAGCAGGTCTCTTCGGCCATTTCGTAGTCGGGAATGATCCACGGTTCGTTGCCGGCCGCCACCGCCCATTCCCCCATCGCCGGGTATTCCGCCAACGCCTGAACGTAGGCTTCCGCCGTTTCGCCGAGTTCCACGCCGTAGGTGGTGAACCGGCTGGCGACGGGCGCGAACATGGCGTCGGCGATGGTGAAGCTCCCGAACAGCATGGCGCCGCCGTCGCCGAACCGTTTGCGGCCCTCGCGCCAGATCGCCTCGATGCGGTTGATGTCCCTTTGCACGGCCTCGGTCATGCCGGCGCCCGGATGTGAGGCGCGAATGTTCATCGGCATATTGCGGCGGAGCTCGGTGAAGCCGGCGTGCATCTCGGCCGAAATCGCCCGCGCCATGGCGCGCGCTTCCGGGTCCTTGGGCCACAGCCTGGCGTCGGGGAAAAGTTCGGCGAGGTATTCCGCGATCGCCAGCGTTTCCCATATGCTCAGCTCCCCGTGGCGCAATACGGGCACCAATCCCGAGGGCGAGAACTTTAGGGCTTGCTCGCGGCTGTCGGGCTGCCCCAGGGGAATGACGGTTTCCTCGAATTCCACGCCGGTCTTCTTGAGGATGAGCCAGGCGCGAAGCGACCAGGATGAGTAGTTCCTGTTGCCGATTATGAGGGTGAATTCGGACATCGCGGGCGTTCCGGAAAATGGGTTCTCTACCGAGATAAGGTAACTGTCCGTCCGGTACAAGCCTTGGCCGGCCGGCCAACTTGGGCGCGCCCCCCGATGCGGTGCCGGCCGTCGTTCCGGCGTCGGAGAAAACGGCGCGTCGGACGCGTTATCGGCGAAACATCGCCCCGCGTGTCGCTATTGCGATTGCCCGCGAGGCGGAGCGGGATTAAAAAGGGGCGAGGTCAGTTCGCAACACGAGCCGATGCGGCTGTTGCCATGACGATCAATCTCACCTTCGACCAGGCCCTGGAGGTCTGGCGCGGTGCCGTTCTCGAAGTCGTCCGCCGCGACCCCGCCGATCTGTCGGCTCGCCAGATGGCGGTCGTCCTCACCGTCTACCTGTCATCGCCGCCCCACACCGTGCGCGGTCTCGCCAGGACGCTCAACGTGTCCAAGCCCGCCATCACCCGGGCGTTGGATCGGTTGGAGAAACTCGAATTCGTCAGGCGAAGGCGGGACGAGAGCGATCGCCGCAGCATCTTCGTTCAGCGAACGGTCAAGGGGTCCGTTTACCTGCGCGAGACCGCCGACCTGATCACCGTCGCCGCCCAGCGCCATCACTGAAACTCCCGGCCCGGCACGCCTTACCGGGCGGTCCTGTCAGGATGCCTCGATCGAAGCCTTTAGGGTCTAGGTGTCGGCTTGGGCCCTAGAGTTCGTATTCGACGTTGTCGGGTTTTTCTTCGTCGGTGCCGAGGCCTCTGCCCGTCGCCAGCACGCAGCTGATTCCGCCGGGCTTGGTCAGAAGCAGGGTCCAGGTACCCCTGGTGCGGGATTTCAGCACCTCCAGGAGGCCATGCTCCTCCATCATCTTGACTTCGATCAGCTCCTCTCCGTACTCGGACGCCAGGCGATTGAGCATATCCACACGATCAACGCACAACATCTGCGCCGCCACGATCGAGGATGAGCCGGCAAACAGCACTAGGGCAAGCAACAACTTCTTCATCTCGGCCCTCCTTTCCGATCCGCCAACCTCATGCTTGCGAATCGCAAAGTCGAAGTCATAGATCCGGACGCCTCCGGATTCCGATGTCTCCCTGCTTGTTGAATTTTATTTTCGCCGTTTTCGGCTGCTTTTGCACACAACTCGCACAACTATTGGTCGAGCCTACGGCAAGAAGGTTGACATATAGTTAATTTTAGAAGAATTCAAGCTAATCTTATCGGTATAGGCATAAGGAAAAATACCTACGGAATCCGGGGGAGTCCGCCCTTCCAGCCTACGAAACACGGTTTTAGGCGGGTTTCAGTAGCCGGCCTTCGGGTCGACTATGGCCAGCGGCGCCTCCCCCTTCCTCATTCGGCGGATGTTCCGGGCGATGCCGATCGCCGCCGAGTGGACCAGGGTTATGGAAGCGACGTGGGGGGTCAGCGTTATCTTGGGATGGCGCCAGAAGGGGTGGTCCCCGGGCAGCGGTTCGGGATCGAAGACGTCCAGCACGGCGCCCGACAGATGACCCGAATCGAGGGCCTCGATCAGGTCCTCGTCGACCAGATGGCCGCCGCGGGCACAGTTGATGACCCCGGCGCCCGGAGGCAGGGCGGCGAAGGTCTTGGCGTCCAGGATTCCTTTGGTTTCCGGCGTCAGGGCCAGCAGGCACACCAGGATGCCGGTCTCGGCGAGGAACGGGGCAAGGCCTTCCGCGCCGTGGAAGCACCGGACGCCTTCGATATTCTTGGGCCGCCGGCTCCAGCCCAGCAGCGCCAAGCCGAAGGGGCGGAGTTTTTCGGCGGCGTCCGACCCGAGCACGCCGAGGCCCATGATCCCGACGCCGCGCGACCGGGTGTCGGGCGCCGGCAACGGCCGCCATCGGCCGTCCTGCTGGGCTTCCGCGTAAGCCGGCATCCGGCGGTGAAGATAGAGTACGGATAAGACCACGTACTCGCTCATCTGGCGGGTGAGCTCGGGGTCGATGAGGCGCACGACCGGCACGCCGGGCGGCAAATCGGCATCGTCCATGATTTGATCGACGCCGGCGCCCAGCGAAAAGATCGCCCTTAGGTTGGCGAAGCGCTTCAATTCCCCGGCCTCCGGCTTCCACACCAGGGCGAATTCGATGTCGTCCGGGTCGCCCGGATCGGACCACGGCCGGACCTCCATATCGGGCAGCAGCCGGCGAAGCTCGCGTCGCCACCGGGCGCGCTCATCCCGTCCGCATTTAAGAACAAGGGCCATCGCCCGCGCCCCTTACCGCTTTCCCCGCCACCTACTGGCTGACCGCGCCCATGTCCGCCACCTCGAGCTCGAACGCGGCCGCCATCAGCGCTTTCGTATAGGGCTCCTTGGGGTGGTCCAAAATCTCCTCGGCGGGCCCCTGCTCGACCGCCACGCCGTTGCGCATGACGATGACATGGTGGCTCATGGCGCGCACCACCTTCAGATCGTGAGAGATGAAGAGATAGGCCAGGTCGTGGTCGCGCTGAAGCTTGCGCAAGAGGTCGACGATCTGCGCCTGGACCGACATGTCGAGCGCCGAGGTCGGTTCGTCGAGCACCAGGAACCGCGGCTTGAGCACCATCGCCCGGGCGATGGAGACGCGCTGGCGCTGGCCGCCGGAGAACTCATGGGGATAACGGTGGCGGCTTTCCGGGTCGAGGCCGACCTCGCGGAGCACGCCGATGATCATCGCTTCGCGTTCCTTGTCATCGGCGCCGATTCCATGGATGCCGAGCCCCTCGCCGATGATCTCGC
>JADFPK010000240.1 GCA_022562375.1 Pseudomonadota bacterium | reverse complement strand
CTGCCCAGTTCGGCGTGCGCCTTGAGTTCCTCCTCGGTCGGCGCGTGGGGCCGTGGCGCGCGGACGCTGATCGGCGGGGCGTCGGCCGGCGGCGCCTTCGCGCCCGCCGGCGCGAGGGCAAGCCCCGCCTGCCGGCCGCCGGTAAGCTCCGAATAAACTTCCGCCAGAAGTTCGGCATCCAGGCGCGCGCCGTGCGTGGTGCGCGCCGAATTGTCGATACCGAACCGGCGGCAGAGCGCGTCGAGCGACGCCTGCGCGCCGGGGAATCGCCGGCGGGCCAACTCCACGGTATCGATGACGTTTTCCATCCCGATAGGCCCTTTCCGCGACCTGGCGAGCTCGGCGTTGATGAACCGCATATCGAACTCGGCGTTGTGGATGACCAGGGTCGCGCCGGCGATGAAATCGAGGAACTCGTCGGCGATGACGGCGAATCGCGGGTGTTGTTCGAGGAATCCCTGGGACAGCTGGTGAATCCGGTACGCCTCGTCCGGCATGTCGCGCTGCGGATTAACGTAGGAGTGAAACATCTTGCCGGTGGCGACACCGTCGATCACCTCCAGCGCGGCGATCTCGACGATGCGATGACCGGCCTCGGGGTCGAGGCCGGTGGTCTCCGTATCCAGAATGATCTCGCGCATGGACCGATGAGAAATTGTCAAGGCTTACCGGGCGTCGAACGAGCCCGACCGGCGGCGCGCTCGGCGGCCCCGGCGCGCCGATCTTACAATCCTCGCCAGATCATGCAAGGTGCATCCCCGTCCGCGGGAGGTATCGACGATGAAGTCGGCGCGCCTGCGTTTCTCCTCATCCGGCATCTGGCGGGCGCGGATGGCGGCGAGACGGGCGGGCGTCATGTCGGCGCGCCCTCGCAAACGGGCGTCCTGGACCGAACGCGGCGCCGTCACCACGATGGTGGCGTCGCAGCGGTTGTCTCCGCCGGTCTCGAACAGCAGCGGGATATCCAACACCACGACGCGCCGGCGCCCGATGGCGGCACGGACCAGGAAGCGGCGTTCGGCCCGGCGCACCAGCGGATGGACGATGCTTTCCAGCCGCCTCAACGCCGCTTTATCGCCGAACACCAGCCCCGCCAACGCCTCACGGTCCAACGCGCCGTCCCTGAGCGCGCCCGGAAACGCAAGCGCCACCGCCGCCGCGCCGGCGCCGCCTGGCTTCAGCAGCCGGTGGACGGTCCCATCGGCGTCGTGGACGGGGACGCCGAGGCGGCGCAGCAAAGCCGCCGCCGTCGATTTTCCCATGCCGATCGAGCCCGTAAGCCCGAGAACGAACACGCCCCGGATCATCGATCGGGGCCTAAGGATCGGGCGCCAGGAAGGCGCGCAGATCGTCGGTAATTTCCGGCGCGACGGCGAACCAGGCCTCGAAACCTGGGCGCGCCTGGTGGATCAACATGCCGAGCCCATCCACGGTCCGAAGCCCGCGGCCGGCGGCGGCACGCAGCAAGGGCGTTTGCAGGGGCGCATAGACGATGTCGCAGACCACGGCATCATCATCGATGGCTGCCGCGTCGAGATCGAGAGCCGGCTGGCCGGTCATGCCGAGCGTGGTGGCATTGACGACAAGCGCCGCGTCGCCAACGGCGTTCGCCCGGCCCGCCCACGGCAGCACGCGGACCGGCCCGCCGACGGCCGTGGCCAGCGCCTCCGCCCGGGCAAGGGTCCGATTGACGATGGTGATCTCCGCCACCCCGGCATCGAGGAGGCCGACACATATTGCACGCGCCGCGCCACCGGCGCCGATGATGACGGCGGACCCGTTCTTTGCCTGCCAATCGGGCACCGTCGCCTTCAGGTGTTCGATAAAGCCAAAAGCATCCGTGTTGGTGCCCTCGAGCGATCCGTCGTCCCTGACGGTGATGGTGTTGACGGCGCCGATCCGCCGGGCCAGGGGATCGGCGGCATCGACGGCGTCGAGCGCCGCCACCTTGTGAGGAACGGTGACGTTGACGCCGCGAAAACCGAGGAGCGCCAGGACCCCGAGCGCCCGGGCGAAATGCTCCGGCGCCACGGCCAGCGGCAGATAGGCGCCATCGATGCCGTTGGCTTCGAGCCAATAGCCGTGGAGTCTTGGCGATAACGAGTGATCGACCGGCCAACCCATGACGCCGGCGAGCCTGGCCTTGGCCGAGATGATCATGATTTCACCTGGCCAATGTCGCGCAGATAAGCCAACAAGGGAAGCAACGGCAAGCCGAGGATGGTGAAGTAATCGCCCTCGATCTTCGAGAAAAGCTGGGCGCCGGGTCCCTCGATTTGATAGGCGCCGACGGACGCCAGCGCCTCATCGCCCACCATGGCAAGATAGGCGTCGAGGAATTCGTCGGTGAAAGCGCGCATCGTCAACCTGGCGTGGCCTATATGGTGCCAAAGGCGTCTGTCGTCCCGCACCACGCAGGCGCAACTCAGCAGCTCATGGGTCCGCCCCCTGAGCGCCACCAGGTCGGCGCGCGCCCGGTCTTGATCGGGGGGCTTGTCGAACCAAACACCGTCGCAATCGAGAATCTGATCGGCGCCGATGACGATCGCTTCCGGGTGATGCCGGGCGACGCGGCGCGCCTTGAGCTCGGCGAGCTTCTCGACCACGGCCGATGCCGGCGCGCCCGCCGCCCGCATGGCGTTGCGGTATTCCTCCTCGTCGATTCGGGCGGCGTCGATCTCGCAATGAACGCCGGCGCGTTCCAACATCAGGGCGCGGGCCGAACTCGCCGAAGCCAACACGAGCGATGACGACGATGGCAAACGCGGCGTCCCGTCCCGAGGCTCTATTTTCGATAGCGGATCCATAATCCTGGATGAAACTCACGACTTCGGGGATAAATGCCTGTTCCCGCGGGCCGGCCGGTTTTTGGTCCCGGCTGTTCAGACATTGACATACCACCCTGTCCCCCGGCGAAAAAAATCTCCCCAGGCCCTGGACTGTCCGTTCCAACCCGGAGATTCACCGGTTATCCTCCTTATTCCAATGGTCCACAACAGCCGTCATAAGGCGCACCGATAGT
>JADFPK010000239.1 GCA_022562375.1 Pseudomonadota bacterium | reverse complement strand
CGGTCTCGGCCAGGGTGTCGATCTCGCGCGACTTGCTGATGTCCCAGTTCTGGCAGAACTTGCAGGCAAGATTGCACCCGGCGGTGCCGAAGGACAGCACCGGCGTGCCCGGCAGGAAGTGATTCAGCGGCTTCTTCTCGATGGGGTCGACGCAGAAGCCGCTGGAGCGCCCGTAGGTGGTCAGCACGATGCCATCGCCTTGGCGCGCGCGTACGAAGCACAGGCCCTGCTGACCGTCCCCCAGCCGGCAGTAGCGGGGGCAGAGATCGCACTGGATCCGCCCGTCATCGAGTCTGTGCCAAAACCGTCCCGGCACGGTGAAGGCTTGATCGGACATCTTTTCCACGCATTGTGGCGGCCCGGCCCCGGCCCTTCCCCTTTATGTGGGCAGGCGGCGCCGTTCGTTTAAGTGCCGGGGCGGGCCGATCCGCCGCTTTCGCGGCGGCGCCGCTTCAAAGGCCGCATGTTTGAAGGTAGACTTGCGGCCTCGACCGTGGCGCCGAGGGAGGAGTGTTCGATGGGCGGAACCCGCGCCGCCGCCGTGAGCGGCAGTTTTTACCCCGCCGACGCCGGTGAACTCGGCCAATCGGTAAGGCGCTATCTCGCCGCCGCCGGGCGCCAGGAGGGGCCGGCGCCGAAGGCCCTGATCGCGCCCCATGCCGGATATGTCTATTCCGGTGCCATCGCCGCCGCGGCCTATGCCTCGATCGCTTGCGCCGGCGAGCGGATCAGGCGCGTGGTGCTGATCGGGCCAAGCCACCGGCTCGCCGTGCCGGGGTTCGCCGCCGTCGGTTGGCGGGCCTTCGAAACACCGCTCGGCGAGGTGCCGGTGGACGCGGAGGCGGTGGAACAGGCGTTGGCGTTGCCGGCGGTCGAGGTGCTCGATGCCGCCCACCGTCAGGAGCATTGCCTGGAGGTGCAACTGCCGTTCCTCCAATCCGTGCTCGCGGACTTCGCCATCGTGCCGCTGCTTGCCGGCGAGGCGACGGCGGAAGAGACGGCGGAGCTCCTGGAGCTGTTGTGGGGCGGGCCCGAGACCCTGATCGTCGTCAGCTCCGATCTCAGCCACTATCACGACTACGACACGGCGCGCCGGCTCGACGGTGGGACCTCCGAGGCGATCGAAAGCCTCGAGCCCGAGGCCATCGGCCATGACCGCGCCTGCGGGCGGGTGCCGATCGCCGGCCTTCTGGTGGCGGCGAGGCGCCATGGCTTGACGGCGAGGACGCTCGACCTTCGCAATTCAGGCGACACCGCCGGAGGGCGGCGCGAGGTGGTGGGCTACGGCGCCTATGCCTTCGCTTGAAATGGTCTGGCGGGGGATGGAAATGACCGGAGGGAGCACCGCGAAGGCGGCGGCGAAGGCCGGCGGCAAGGTTCTCGGGCGTTGACGGAAACGAACGGAATAAAACCAACGGAAATTATCGGAGGGGACCGTGACCCTGTTTCTCAATAACGACGACGTCGCCGAGGTCCTGACCATGGAGGACACCATCGCCGCGCTGGAAGAGTCCTACTCCCAATTGGTGCGCCAGGAAGCGGTTTGCCGGCCCCGCATCGATCTGCAAATCCCGACCTCGGATCCGGGCAAGGTCTTCCAGTGGGGCACCATGGAGGGAGGCTCGGTCTCCGGTTACTTCGCCATCCGCATGAAATCGGACATCATCTACGAGCAAACTTACCAAGGCGTCGTGACCCAGGAGAAGTACTGCGTCGAGCCCGGCAAGTTCTGCGGCCTGATCTTCCTCATCGACATCGAAACCGGCGAGCCCCTGGCGTTCCTCAACGACGGGTTCCTGCAGCACATGCGCGTCGGCGCCGACGCCGGCATCGGCGTCAAGTACATGGCGCGCAAGGACGCCTCCGTCGTCGGCATGCTGGGCTCGGGCGGCATGGCCAGGAGCCATATGGAAGCGTTCACTTGCGTGCGCGACATCAGGAAGCTCAAGCTGTACAGCCCGACGGCGGCCAACCGCGAGGCCTTCGGCGCCGAGATGGCGGAGAAGTACGGTATCGAGGTCGAGGTGCTGGACGACCCCAAGGGCATCTACGAGGGCGCCGATATCGTCGCCGGGTGCACCGATTCGGCGGTGCCGGTGATGAACGGCGCCTGGCTCGAGCCCGGCGTCCATATCACCAATGTCGGCGGCGGCGGCGGGCGGCCCGACGCGGCGACGCTGGAACGCATCGACGTTTACTTGCGTTTCGGCAACGCGCCGGCGCCGGCCGGCCTGCCCCAATACGGCCTGGCCGACGAATACCTGACCTATGCCGCCTTGCCGGACCGCGACACCGGTTTCAAGATGAAGCGGCGCGGCAAGAGGGCCCACGGCGTCATCCTCGAGGACCGGTTGATCACCTTCGCCGATCTCCTGGGCGGCACCAACCGCGGGCGCTCCTCGGCCACCGAGATCACCTATTCGGAACGCGGCAACCTCCAGGGCGCCCAGTTCTTCGCCGTCGCCGGGCGGGTCTACGAGCTCGCCAAGGAGAAGGGATTGGGCCGCGTCATCCCGACCGAATGGTTCTTGCAGGACATCCGGGATTAAGGGCGGGCGCGGCTCTTACATTAACGGTCGGGTGCCTTCATCGGCTCGCGCGGCGATACCGTGAGGTCGACCCGGGCGCCGCCGAGCGTCGAGCGGGTGATCTGGACCGTGGCGATGCGGTTGGCGCGGGAATAGGTCAAGACGCTGACGGAGCCGCGCATCAGGGTCAGCACGGTCCAGCCGAACCGCGGCATCTCGCGGTGATAGAAGTCATAAAGCTCGGTCACCGAGGCCGAGGTGGCGATCGCCAGGCGGCCGACCCAGGCCTCGCGCGCGCCGAGGATCAGGGTCTTCTCGAGGTCCAGCTTGGCCGCCGCCGGTATCGGGATGTCGGTGAACTGGGCGAAGCTCGGCTCCCCGGCCTCGCCCACCGGGGATTTGCTCGACGGCGTCATCTCCGCGGTGTCGGCGCAAGCGGCGAGGAACCCCATGAGAAACCAAAGCGCCGCGAGCAGGAGCGGCCCGGTTCGCGCGAAGGGAAATTT
>JADFPK010000035.1 GCA_022562375.1 Pseudomonadota bacterium | reverse complement strand
CCAGTTGGACGACGTGATCGCCGACGCGCGCGCGGCCGGCGTCGGCGCCATGGTCACCATCGGCACCGAGGTCGCGCGGTTCGATCGGGTGCTGGCCATCGCCTCGGCCCATGACGATATCTACTGCACCGTCGGCACCCACCCCCACGAGGCCGGAGCGGTTGGGGAAAAGGACACCGACCCCGAACGCCTGGCGGCGTTGGCGGCCGACGACAAGGTCATCGGCATCGGCGAGACCGGGCTCGATTACCATTACGACAACGCCCCGAGGGCGGCGCAGAAGAAAAGCTTTCGCGTCCACATCCAGGCGGCGCGCGAGACCGGCTTGGCGCTGATCGTCCATAGCCGCGACGCCGACGGCGACACCATCGAGATCCTCACCGAAGAGTTCGAGAAGGGACCGTTCGGCGCCGTCATGCACTGCTTCACCGCCGGGCGGGCGTTGGCGGACGCGGCGGTCGAGCTCGGCTTCTATATCTCGTTTTCCGGCATCTTGACCTTCAAGAACGCCGACGCCGTCCGTGAAATCGCCGGCGCGGTGCCGGTTGACCGGCTGCTGGTCGAGACCGACGCCCCTTATCTGGCGCCGGTGCCCAAACGCGGCAAGCGCAACGAGCCGGCTTATCTCGCCCACACCGCCGCCTATCTTGCCGATCTTCGCGGCATGAGCGCGGAAGCGCTGGCCGAACAGACGACGGCCAACTTCTTTCGCCTGTTCACCAAGGCCAAGGCGCCGGCGCGTTCGGGGGAGGGGCCTTAAGCTCATGCGCATCACCATCCTCGGCTGCGGCGCGGCAGGGGGCGTGCCGATGATCGGCGGCCGGTGGGGCGAATGCGACCCGGAAAACCCAAGGAATCGGCGCCGGCGGGCCTCGATCCTGGTCGAGCAGGGCGAGACGGCGGTGCTCATCGATACCTCCCCCGATCTTCGCCAACAGTTGCTCGACGCCGATGTCCGCCGGCTGGATGGGGTGATCTACACCCACGATCATGCCGATCACGTCCACGGCATCGATGAGCTCCGCGAGCTCAACCGGCTCCAGCGCCAATGGATCGACCTTTACGCCGACGCCCGCACGCTAAACGTTCTTCGCAAGAGGTTCGGTTATGTGTTTGAACCGGAAAGGAAAGGTCCAAAAGAATTCGCCTTTTACAAGCCCTGCCTCAGGCCCCACGAGATCGCCCCGGGCGGCGCTTTCACCGTCGGCTCCATCGAAATCGAACCGTTCGACCAGGATCACGGCTTCATGCGCACCCTCGGTCTGCGCTTCGCCGACGCCGCCTATACCACCGATGCCGTCGATCTGCCGGACGCGGCTTTCGCGGCGCTAACCGGGGTAAGGCTCTGGATTATCGGCTGTTTGCGCTACGCGCCCCATCCGACCCACGCCCATCTCGACAAGGTGTTGGACTGGATCCGCCGCGTCCGACCGCAACGCGCGGTGTTGACCCATCTCGGGTCCGATATGGATTTTGACGCCTTGGCGGCCCGGTTGCCGGAAGGTGTGACGCCGGCTTATGACGGGCTCGTTCTTGAAGTTTAAGGATTAAGAATGGATTAAAACTAACGGTTATAGAAAAGAGACCTATAATTTTCCATAATATACATTATGCGATAATTAACGGTTTGGGCACAGCCGCCCTTCCCCGGCGCCCGGCGACCTTTTCCCCCACGCGGCGTCGGCGTCCGGCGCTAACCCCCGCCACGCCAAGGAGGCTTCATGAGCGAACCGATCGAGCGATTGCTGGACATCATGGCCAGGCTCCGCGATCCCGAAACGGGATGCCCGTGGGACAGGGAGCAGAGCTTCGAGACCATCGCGCCCTACACCATCGAGGAGGCCTACGAGGTCGCCGATGCCATCGCCAAGGACGATACCGAGGCGCTGAAGGACGAGCTCGGCGATCTGCTGTTCCAGGTCGTCTTTTACGCCGAGATGGCGCGCGAGCGGGGCCAGTTCGACTTCAACGCGATCGCCACCGCCATCGCCGATAAGATGGAGCGGCGTCATCCCCACGTCTTCGCCGACGGCGAGATCGCCTCGGTCGAGGCGCAAAACCTGGCCTGGGAGGCGCACAAGGAAAGCGAACGGGCGGCAAAGGAAGCCGGGAGCGGTGACGACGGCGGCGAAGACCCGGTGAGCCTGCTGGACGGTGTCGCCCTGGCGCTGCCGGCGCTGATGCGCGCCAAGAAACTGCAGGCGCGGGCGGCGCGCGGCGGCTTCGACTGGCCGGACGCCGCCATGGTCTTCGACAAGATCGCCGAGGAAATCGGCGAAATCGAGGATGAGATCGCCGCCGGCGGTTCCGACCAGGCCGTGCGCGAGGAAATCGGCGATCTGCTGTTCGCCTGCGTCAACCTCGCCCGCAAGCTCGGGATCGAGCCGGAGACGGCGCTGGTCGCCGCCAACGCCAAGTTTACCCGCCGCTTTCACCGCGTCGAGGCGTTGCTCGCCGCGCGCGGCAAGACACCAAACTCCTCGTCATTGGCGGAAATGGACGCCCTCTGGGACCGGGTCAAGGAAGAGGAAAAGGAAAAGGGCTGAGGCCCCCTTCCCTTCACTTCTCCATCAACAGGTGGATGAGGCTCGAAGTGTCCCAGCGCTCGCCGCCGCGTTGCTGGACCTGGGCGTAGAACTGATCGATAAGCGCCGTCACCGGGAGGCGCGCCTTGTTGTCGTGCGCTTCGGCCAGGCAGATACCGAGATCCTTGCGCATCCAGTCGACGGCGAAGCCGAATTCGAACTTGCCCTCGATCATGGTGTAGGCGCGGTTCTCCATCTGCCACGACTGGGCCGCGCCCTTGGAGATGACGTCGATGACCTGGCGCGCGTCCAACCCGGCGCGCATGGCGAAATTCACTCCTTCCGACAGCCCCTGCACCAGTCCGGCGATGCAGATCTGGTTGACCATCTTGGTCAGCTGGCCCGATCCGGCGCCGCCCATCAGCGTCACCGCGCGGCCATAGGAGGCCATGGTTTCCTGGGCGCGATCGAAAACCTCCTTCTCGCCGCCGACCATGATGGTGAGGAGGCCGTTCTCCGCCCCCGCCTGGCCGCCCGAAACCGGCGCGTCGAGGAAGCCCAGGCCCTTGGCCGCCGCCGCCGCCGCGAGTTCGCGCGCGAGGCCTGACGAGGCCGTGGTGTGATCGACCAGGATGGCGCCGCCCGCCATGCCGGCGAGCGCGCCGTCGTCGCCCAGGGCGACGGCGCGCACATCGTCATCGTTGCCGACGCAGATGAAGACGATCTCCGCACCACTGGCCGCCGCCGCCGGGGTTGGGGCGGATGTGCCCTTATGGGCCTGGGTCCATTCCCCCGCCCGCGACGCGGTGCGGTTATAGACGGTCACGTCGTGCCCCTTGGCGGCGAGGTGCCCGGCCATGGGGAATCCCATGACGCCAAGGCCGATGAAGGCCACTTTGTTGTTCGCCATGCCTCATTCCTTGAGTTTGTTATCGGTCGAAGCCGTTGCCATGATGCTGATCACGGGCGCGCCATCTTAGCTCACGGCCCCAAAGGGCAAAAGAAAAAGGGGCCGCGCGGTACCTGGCCCCCCCTATTCTTCTCCCGCCGGCAATGTCCCGAACAGGGCCAAGCGAAGCGCCCGCCACGATTCCTCGTCGGGCGCCACCAGCAACGGGCCGGAAAGCCGGGTGGTGAGGTAAGGCGCGCCATCGGTGAATGCCGCATATCCGCCGGCCTCGCCGTGGATGAACACGCCGGCCACGTGGTCCCACGGCATCAACCGGTTGTACAGGGTGAAATGGCGCGCGCCGGCCGCCAGGTCCATGTAGTCCCGGCCGGCGCAACGGGGAAACCCGGGATCGCCGTGATAGGGGAACTTGCCGCCAAGCTGCCGGAGCCGGGCAGGCGAAAGGCCTTTCGGGGCAACGGCGCCGATCATCTTCGCCGGCGTAACCGGCGCCGCCACGGCGAGACGCTCCTCACCCCGCCACGCGCCGGCGCCGGCGAGCGCGCTCACCAATTCATCCCGGTTGGGATCGTAAATCCAGCCGGCGAGACAACGGCCGCCCGAGGTGAGCGCGACGATCACCGCGAACACGGCCACACCGGCGACGAAGTTGGCGGTGCCATCGAGGGGATCGATGATCCACACGGCTTCACCCCTGCCGACCTCGGCCACCAGCTCCGGGTCGGCGGCAACCGCCTCCTCTCCCACCGCCACGGATCCCGGTATCAGGTCCGTCAGCGCCAGGCTCAACCGCCGTTCGGCCGCCAGATCCGCCACCGTCACCAGGTCTCCGGGGCCCTTCTCGCGAACATCGGACTCTCGAAGACGCCGAAACCGGGGCAGAATCTCCTCCGCCGCCGTTTCCCTTATGATGGCGCCAACGCGCCGAGGGTCGGGTACCGTGATATTCAAGGTCTTGCACACTGCCGCGGACACCGGCGCGCCATCCTGGCTCGCCAACCCAAAGGGCCACACAGAAAATGGGGGCCGCGCGCGGCGCGGCCCCCAGGGCTGAAAATTGCGGTTGATTAGAAGTCCATGCCGCCCATGCCGCCGGGAGGCATCCCCGCCCCGGCGTCCTTCTTCTCGGGTTTCTCGGCGACCATGACCTCGGTGGTGATCAACAGGCCGGCGATCGAGGCGGCATCCTGGAGCGCCGTCCTCACCACCTTTGTCGGGTCGATGACGCCGGCCTTGACCAGGTCCTCGAAGACGCCGGTCTGGGCGTTATAGCCAAGGTTCTGGCCCTTGCCTTCCAGCAGCTTGCCGACCACCACGGAACCGTCAGCGCCGGCATTCTCGACGATCTGGCGGGTCGGCGCCGCGATCGCCTTCCGCACGATGTCGATACCGACCCTCTGGTCGTCATTTTCGGTCGTCAGCTTGTCGAGCGCCTTGCCGGCATAGAGCAGCGCCACGCCGCCGCCGGGAACGATCCCCTCCTCGACCGCGGCGGAGGTCGCGTTGAGCGCATCGTCGACGCGGTCCTTGCGTTCCTTCACCTCGAGCTCGGAGGCGCCGCCGACCTTGATCACCGCCACGCCGCCGGCGAGCTTGGCCAGCCTTTCCTGCAGCTTCTCGCGGTCATAATCCGACGTCGTTTCCTCGATCTGCGCGCGGATCTGGGTGCAACGGCCCTCGATGTCGGCCTTCTTGCCGGCGCCGCCGATGATCGTCGTGTCGTCCTTGTCGATGGTGACTTTCTTGGCGCGGCCGAGCATGTCCAGCTTGACGTTCTCGAGCTTTATGCCGAGATCCTCGGAGACCACCTGGGCGCCGGTGAGGATGGCGATGTCCTCGAGCATCGCCTTGCGCCGGTCGCCGAAGCCCGGCGCCTTGACCGCCGCCACCTTGAGCCCGCCGCGCAGCTTGTTGACGACCAGCGTCGCCAGGACCTCGCCCTCGATGTCCTCGGCGATGATCAGCAACGGCCGGCCCGATTGCACCACGGTTTCGAGAAGCGGCAGCATCGACTGCAGAGAGGAAAGCTTCTTCTCGTGCAGGAGGATATAGGGATCCTCCAGGTCGCAATTCATCTTGTCGGGATTGGTGACGAAATAGGGGCTGAGGTAGCCGCGGTCGAATTGCATGCCTTCGACCACCTCGAGCTCGGTGACCATGCCCTTGGCTTCCTCGACCGTAATCACCCCTTCCTTGCCGACCCGGTCCATGGCCTGGGAGATCATGTCGCCGATCTCCGCTTCGCCATTGGCCGAGATGGTGCCGACCTGGGCGATCTCATCGCCGGTCTTGACCTTCTTCGAGCGCTTGTGGAGGTTCTCGACCACCGCCGCGGCGGCGAGGTCGATGCCCCGCTTGATGTCCATCGGGTTCATCCCGGCGGCGACCGCCTTGGCGCCCTCGCGGACGATGGCCTGGGCGAGGACCGTCGCGGTGGTCGTGCCGTCGCCGGCCTCGTCGCTGGTCCGGGTCGCCACCTCGCGCAGCATCTGGGCGCCCATGTTCTCGAACTTGTCCTTGAGCTCGATCTCCTTGGCGACGGTCACGCCGTCCTTGGTGATCCTCGGCGCGCCGAAGGATTTCTCGAGCAGCACGTTACGGCCCTTGGGGCCGAGCGTCACCTTGACCGCGTCGGCCAGGGTGTCGATGCCCCGCAGCATCTTGGCGCGGGCATCGGTGGAAAACTTCACATCTTTCGCAGCCATCGACTCACTCCCTTACTGGATGATTCCCATGATATCGGATTCTTTCATGATCAAGAGGTCATCGCCGTTCAGCTTGACCTCGGTGCCGGACCATTTGCCGTACAAAATCTGGTCCCCCTTCTTGACGTCGAGCGGTTGCAGCTTGCCGTCCTCGCCGCGAACGCCCGGACCCGCCGCCACGACGCGTCCCTCCATGGGCTTTTCCTTGGCGGTGTCGGGAATGATGATGCCGCCGGAGGTTTGTTCATCCGCCTCCATCGGCTTGACCAATACCCGGTCGTGCAAAGGCTTAAGATTCATCAGCGTTCTCCATTCAGTTTTCTCCAGGCGATGCCGGTTCCGGACCCCGGATTTACCAAGTTGTTAGCACTCTATTGGATTGAGTGCCAAGGTTATAATATGGCCTGCCCGCCCCTGTCAAGCAAGACCTCGGGAGCGGAAAAATTCTAATATATCAGTGGCTTTTCTCGGAAATCCGGCGCTCGAACCGGGCGATGTCGCTTTCCTTCATACCCACCCGCAAGCGGGCGTGACCGCCGTCGTCGCGCCGGCTCAACACCTCGCCGTGGGCATACAGCCAGGCGATGGCCGAGCCGTCGGCGAGCGATAGCGAATACTCGACGATACGGCGCGAAAGCGCCAGACGCCGCTCGAGCCATGCCAGCAGCTCATCCGCCCCCTCCCCCGTCAGCGCCGAGACCGGAACGGCATCGGGGTTCCGCGCGGCCTGGTTGCGGACCTTTTCCCGCGCCTCCTCATCCAGCAGATCGATCTTGTTCAAGGCCTCGAGCAGGCCGGTGTCGACCAACTCGTCGAGCCCCATTTCCGACAACACCTTATGGACATCGAGCTTCTGGGCCTCGCTGTCGGCATGGGAGATATCGCGGACATGGAGGACGATGTCGGCGGCCAGGACCTCTTCCAGCGTCGCCCGGAAGGCGGCGACGAGATCGGTCGGCAGATCGGCGATGAAGCCCACCGTGTCCGACAGGATCACCTTGGCGCCGGTGGGCAGATCGACGGCCCGCATGGTCGGATCGAGGGTGGCGAACAATTGGTCGGCGACCACGACCTCGGCCCGGGTCAAGCGGTTGAACAGGGTGGACTTGCCGGCATTGGTGTAACCGACGAGGGCGACGACCGGATAGCGGCGGGCCCGGCGGTGCAGTCCGCGGGTGCGCTTGACCTCCTCGAGCTCGCCGCGCAACCGGTGAATCCGCTGGTCGATCTGGCGCCGGTCGGTTTCGATCTGGGTCTCGCCGGGGCCACCGAAGAATCCGTGGCCGCCGCGCTGGCGTTCGAGGTGGGTCCAGCTCCGCACCAGGCGGCTTCGCTGATAGGACAGGGCGGCGAGTTCGACCTGGGAGCGGCCTTCGCGGGTGCGCGCGCGGGCGCCGAAAATCTCGAGGATCAGGCCGGTGCGGTCGATGACCTTGCAGTTCCAGGCCAGTTCCAGATTGCGCTGCTGCACCGGCGTGAGGGTGCCGTTGACGACGACGACGGCGATGGCGCGCGCCTTGACCGAATCGGCGATCCCCGCGACCTGGCCGGGACCGAAAAGGGTCGCCGAACGCGGCGCCCTGATGGGGTAGATCTCGGCCTCGACGATTTGGAGATCGATCGCCTCGGCCAGCCCACGGGCCTCGGCGAGACAGGCCTCGGGCGTGCGCGTTTCATGCCGTGCGCCCTTGATGTGCGGATGGAGCACGCCGGCGCGCACGTCGGCGCCGGCGTCCAGGCGTTGACCGTTCGACCCCCGGCGTTTGATTGCCTTTTTCGACAAATCAGCCTTGGTCTTCCGACTTGTCGTTTCCTTCCGCTTCCTTTGCCTTGTCCGGATCGAACAACTGGATCGGACCGGCCGGCATGACGGTCGAAATGGCGTGCTTGTAGACAAGCTGGGAGTGGCTGTCGCGGCGCAACAGCACCGAAAAATTGTCGAACCAGGAGATGATCCCTTGCAGCTTCACGCCGTTGACCAGGAATACCGTTACCGAGGTTTTGTTCTTACGAATGTGATTTAAGAACACGTCCTGTAGGTTTTGAGTCTTTTCCGCGGCCATGGTTGTTACCCCGCTGTTTTTTTGCTTCGTCGGGGCCGGGCCGGGACGTGAACGATCGGCCGATCGTTCCGGCGTCCCGAAGCAAGCCCCGTCACGTCAGGAACTATGTCATACCACTGAACGGTCAGGGTATAGGTTGCGCACCAGCTCCGCAAGCTCCGTGCAACTGCCGACCCGCAACCCGGGCTCCTCGCCGGGGCCGAACTCATCCCGATTTAGCGGGTCCCCGCCAAGCAGAACCGGATAGCAGCCGGCGTTATGGGCGCACTCCATGTCGATGGCGCCGTCGCCGACGAACCACACTTCGGGGCCGCGCGCGATGGCGCTTCCCTCGAGCGCCATCTCGACCGGCGCCGCCGCCGGCTTGTCCTCCTCGGCGTCGGTCGCCCCCACCAGCTTGGCGAAATAGCTGTCCCAACCGAGATGCGCCGCCTCGCGGCGCAGATATTCGCCGGTCTTGTTGCTGACGACACCGAGATAAAGCCCCGCCTGGTCAAACGCCGCGAGCATGTCGGCGGCGCCTGGCAACGGCTGGAGGGTCTCCAGGTGCCTCTCGGCGAAGGTGGCATAGAAGATGTCCTTCGCCTCCCGCCAACGGCTCCCGAACATTTCCGGAAAACTGTCGCGCAAGGATTTGCGCACGCGGACCCGGGCCTCTTCCGCCGTCCAGGTCCGCTGGTCCATGGCCCCGAGCGTCGTGTTCAACGCCTCGAGGATCGCCGCCCAGTTATCGACCAGCGTGTGGTCCCAATCGAACAGGATCGCCCGTGGGCTGGGCGGCGGGGTGTTCACCCCTGCCCTCCCGGCGCCGCCATGAAGGCCAGGTAGCGCTGGCGCAGTTTGCGGGTGAACGTGCCCGGCTTGCCATTACCGATCACGGCGTCGTCGATCGTGGTCACCGGCAACACCAAGGTCGTGGCGCTGGTGATGAACGCCTCGCGGGCGGATTGGGCCTCTTTCAGGGTGAAATGCCGCTCGGTAAATTCGATGCCTTCCCTTTCGGCGAACTTGAGTATCCGCCGCCGGGTGATGCCGTTCAGGATCTGATCGTCGATCGGCGGGGTACACAAACGCCCTTCGGCGTCGACGATCCAGGCGTTGGTCGACGTGCCTTCGGTGACGAATCCCTTTTCATTGATCTGCCACGCCTCGAAGGCCCCGGCTCGATGCGCCAACTGCTTTCCCAAAATATTAGGCAAAAGAGATACCGACTTGATATCGCACCTTTTCCAGCGAATATCCGGGATCGAGATCACCTCCACCCCGTCCTCCGCCAGCCGAGGGTCCTGGGGCGCCTCGAGGCGCCCGGTCATCACCACCGAGGTGTCCGAGTCGGCGGGAAAGGGGTGGTTGCGCGCGGCAACGCCACGGGTCATCTGGATATAGAGGATGCCGTCGCCTATCCGGTTGCGGCGCAGCATCTCGGCCATGACCACCCTGAGCGCCGGGCGCGACATCGGCGCCGCGATTTCGAGTTCCCGCAAGGAGCGGTCGAGGCGATCGAGGTGGGGACCATCGTCGACGAAACACCCGTTCTTCACCGCGATCACCTCGTAGACGCCGTCGGCGAACTGATAACCACGATCCTCGATATGGACCGCCGCCCGCCGGTGAGGCAGATAGAGGCCGTTGACGTAGGCTACGCGGGACATTACGAAAAGCCGGCTTAAAAGAATTCGAGGCTGGCGGCGAGCATCTTCTCGACCTTCTTGATCGACTCGGATGTCGCGAACAGGATGACCAGGTCGTTGATGCGCACGGTGGTGGAGCCGCGCGGGATGATGACCTCGTCCTCGCGGACCACGGCGCCGAGGATGACCCCCGGAGGGAAGTTGATTTCCCTCAGAGGCTTGCCGACGAGGATCGAGGTCTCCAGCGCCTCGGCCTCGATGATCTCGCCGAAACCCTCGCGCAAGGTGTGAACGGCGCGGATGCGCCCCCGGCGGATATGCTGGAGAATGGTCGACGCGGTGATCGCCCGCGGATTGACCACCACGTCGATGCCAAGTGTCGTGACCAGTGGCGAATAGGTCGTCGAATTGATCAGGGTCAGCGCCCGCGGACAGCCATATCGCTTGGACAGCAACGAGGCGAGGATGTTCACCTCGTCGTCATTGGTCACGGCGATGACCGCTTCCGCCATGGAGACGTTGGCTTCCTCCAGGATCTCGGGATCCAGCGCGTCGCCGTGGAGCACGACGGTGTTGGAAAGTCCCGCCGCCGCCATCTCGGCCCGGCGCTTGTCGAATTCGATGATCTTGGCGGTGACGCCGGGATGGTTGTCTTCTATGTCCTTGGCGAGGAACCGTCCGATGTTGCCGCCGCCGAGAATGATGACGCGGCGCGCTTCCGGTTCCTCGTGACCGAACGCCATCATCGCCCGGCCGACATGGTCGCTGTCGGCGACGAAATAGACCTCGTCGCCCGGCCGGATCTGGTCGTCCGGCGTCGGCACATATCCCTGGTCGTCGTGGACGATGCCGACGACGGTGACGTTGAGGTCGGGAAAGAGCTCGGTCAGTTGGCGCAACGGCGTGTGCAGGACCGGGCAGTCGTCGGCGCATCTGAGGCCGATGACTTTCACCGATCCGTTGGCCAGCGGCACCATGTCGAAGGAGCCCGGCACCTGGAGCCGGCGGCTGATGGCGCGGCCGACCTCCATCTCCGGCGAAATGATGACGTCGATCGGCATGTGATCGCGGCTGAACAGGTCGGCCCACATCGGGTTGAGGTAGCTCGGCTGGCGCACCCTGGCGATCTTGGTCGGCACCTTGAAAAGTGAATGGGCCACCTGGCAGGCCACCATGTTGACCTCATCGGCGTAGGTGACCGCTATGATCATATCGGCGTCGGCCGCCCCGGCGGCCTCCAGCACGTCGGGATGGGAGGCGAACCCTTCCATCGCCTTGACATCGAGGGAGTCGCTCAGCTTCTGTATCAGTTCCGGCGACTGGTCGACGACCGTCACGTCGTTGTTCTCCGCCGCCAGGGGATGGACGATGCTGGTGCCCACCTGGCCGGCGCCGCAGACGATCACTTTCATGGTGTTTGCACCCTACCGTACCGGTCAGGCCTGGGCCCTTTCGGCGTTGGCGATACCCAGCGACTTGAGTTTGCGATGCAGGGCGGACCGCTCCATGCCGATGAACGCGGCGGTGCGGGAGATGTTGCCGTCGAAACGGCTGACTTGCGCCGAAAGATACTCGCGTTCGAAGACCTCGCGCGCCTCGCGAAGCGAAAGACCCATGATCTCGCCGCCTCTTTCCCACCTCGGCGTCCCGGGGTTGACGTCGATGATCTCCGGCGGCAGTCCGTCGGCCCGGATCGCCAACTTCCCCTCGCCCGGCGCCATGATCAACAACCATTCGATGACGTTGCGCAGCTGGC
>JADFPK010000034.1 GCA_022562375.1 Pseudomonadota bacterium | reverse complement strand
GTCAAGGACAAGAACGGCAAGACGGTTCCCGGGGTGCTGCATGCCGGCAAGACCGGGCACATTTACGTCCACGACCGTCGGGACTGCAGCCTGATCCGGTTCTCGGACGCCATGGTGCCCCAGGAAAACATGTGGGTGCTGCCGACGAAGGAGGGCAAGCGTATGCTGCCCGGCGCCAATGGCGGCGTCGAATGGTCGCCGATGGCGACGGACCCCAACCTCGGGCTCGCCTATGCCATCAACCTGCATCAGCCGATGACCTATCACGTGGAAAGCACGCCCTATCCCGGCGGCAAGCTGTGGCTGGGCGGCGCCTTCAAGGTGATCCCCGGCGAACAACAGTGGGGCAACATCACGGCGGTCGATTACAACACCGGCAAGATCAAGTGGAAAGTCAAGACGCAGCAGCCCATGATCGGTGGAGTCTTGGCGACCGCCGGCGGCGTCGTCTTCACCGGTGAGGGCAACGGTTACTTCAAGGCTTACGACTCCGCGAACGGCAACCTGCTTTGGAAGTTCCAGGCCGGCGCCGGCGTCAACGCGCCGCCGGTTTCCTACACGGTAGGGGGAACGCAGTACATCGCGGTCGCCGCGGGCGGTAACGTACAGCTGAATTACAAGCGCGGTAACAGCGTCATCGCGTTCACCCTCGGGAACTAACAAGACCGGATTTAGCAAACCTTAACAACTGAATGGCCGCCCTTTCGGGCGGCCATTTTTTCCGATGAGAATGTTGTATGATCTTACGGTCGAAAGGCGGCGGCTGCCACCGCCGCCGCCTCGGGGGAGAATCCTTGGGTTCGACCAATCGGCAAGGATTGCTCATGAGACTGATTTCGGGTGTGGTATTGGCGCTGGGTTTGGGCCTGCTCGTTCCCCCCGGGATTATGGCGGCGGAGGACGAATACGCCGCCATCCGCGACAAACTGAAGGCCTGCTTTGCCTGTCATGGCGTAAACGGCGCACCCCAGGACCCACAATTTCCGATCATTGCCGGGCAGCACCTGTACTACATCTATGTTCAGCTCAAGGATTTCTCGTCCGGTCTCCGTATCTCGCCGCTGATGACCGAAATCGTGACCGGCCTCTCCGTAGAGGAAATGCTACTCAAGAACTTTCAGGCCGGGCGCCCCGGCTCGCCGGAGATGACCGGAGTCGCGGGCGGCCTCACCAAAGAGGAAATGCTGCTGTTCGCCAAATTCTTTTCCGAACAGGAATGGCCATACATCGGCTACCGGGCAGATCCTGAAAAAGCCAAAAAGGGCGAGATCGCCACCGTTGCCGGACAGTGCGTCCAGTGCCATCGAGGCGGATACGAGGGCGGCAGCAGAATTCCGCGGCTGGCCGGGCAGTATCCCGCCTACCTCGAGAAGACCATGCTCGATTTCAAGTCCAAGGAACGGCATAACTCGCCGGCAAAATCGAGCCTGATGAGATCGTACAGCGAGGACGACATCGCGGCGATGGCCGAGTATCTGGGCGGAATGTAAGGGGCCGGCGGCGCGCCCGTGGAGAGGGCCCATGGCGCGGTCAGGCGGCATCGGCGGTCGGGCGCCGCCCATTCCTCCGGCGTCAACCGGCGCCAGCCCCGTCGAGCGCGCGCAGAACCTCGGCATTGCCCGCGTCGCGCGCCAGATCGTGGGCGGTTTTACCGTCCTTGTCCTTGAGATCGATGGCCGCGCCGGTTTCGATCAGGCGGTCGACGACGGAAGCATGCCCCCTTTCGGCAGCGATCATCAGGGCCGTCCGTCCACGGTTATCGCGCGAATCGACCTCGGCGCCGGCATCGATCAGCAATCGCACCGTCTCGACGCCGTCTCTGGAAGGCACGTCGTCGCTGTAACCAGACGCCCACATCAGGACCGTGAGCGCGTTGCCGTAGCGCTTATTGACGTCGATGCCCGCTTTAAGAAGGAGCCCGACTATAGGCGCGAAACCCTTTCCCGCGGCGTAGACGATGGCGCTCTTTTGCGCGTTGTCGATAACGTCGATTTCGGCGCCCTTGTCCAACAGCAACCGCACGATGTCCTCGTCGCCGTTGTAGGCCGCCGCCGCCAGCACCGATACGTTCTTCGAGTTATGCAGGTTCACGTCGGCGCCCGCGGCGATCAGAAACTTCACGGTCTTGCCGCGACCCGATACCGCGGCGCGCAGCAGGGCGGTGCTGCCGATCAGGTTCCGCTGATTGATCTTGGAACCGGCCTCAAGCAAGACCTTCACCGTATCGAGACGCGCCGATCTGGCGGCGAGCATGAAGGCGGTGTTGCCGAAGCGATTTCGCGCGACGATCGATGCCCCCTGTTTCAGGAAGCCGACGACCTCTTCGGTGCGGCTTTTTTGCGCGGCTTCGAACAGCGCGACATTAAGCGCCCTCCCGTCCAGAAGCACCCCACTGACTTGCGCCTTCGCGGCGGTCGCGGGCAAAAGCAGGAATGCCGCCGCCAGGAGGCTCAACCGGCCCATGCGATATCCACCCTTGCCGCCGAGATCCATCTCATCTTCGTGGTCGCCTTTTCCCTCGCGCCCCGCGGAGCGCCAAATCGAGTCATTAAGCCGCGCGTGATTATCGACGATTTCCCGACTTAATCCAATCTGTCTCGCCTGGAAGACCCAACCGAACGGTCCTCATGTGGCCGCCGACCGGCCGGCGGCCGCACGGACTGGATGACGTGGGCGATTATTATTACCCGGAGATCGGGGCGGGGCCATATGATCACGGTGCGATGAACACCAAGACCGACAACGCCTATTCCTTGGAAGTCATAGATCTTTCGTTCCGTTACGGCGCGAAGCCGGCCCTCAGCGACGTCACCTTCGCGGTCGCGCCCGGCGAGTTCAAGGTGCTGTTGGGGCCGAACGGGGCCGGGAAAACGACCCTTTTCACGCTCATCACCCGCCTCTACGACAGCCCCCAAGGCCGCATCGTGATCGAAGGCTGGGACGTCCGCGGCCAGACCCGCCGGGCGCTGACCAACATCGGCGTGGTATTTCAACAGCCGACCCTGGACCTCGATCTCAGCGTGCGCCAGAACCTTCTCTATCATGCGGCGCTCCACGGCATGGACAAGGATTTGGCGCTCGAACGCATGGAGGTGGAACTGGCGCGGCTCGGCATGGCCGACCGGGCAAACGAAAAGACCCGCGGGCTCAACAACGGCCACCGGAGGCGGGTGGAAATCGCCCGCGCCCTGATGCACCGGCCGGTGCTGCTGCTTCTCGACGAACCGACCGTCGGCCTCGACGTACCCACGCGGCGCGACATCGTCGAGCATGTTCATGGCCTCACCCGTAACGACGGCATCGCGGTTTTGTGGGCGACCCACCTGATCGACGAGATTTCCGACGATGACAGCATCATCGTCCTTCACCAGGGGCGTGTTTGTGCCGACGGCGGCGTCGCCGACGTCGTCGCCGCCGCCGGGGCGATGGATGTCGCCGGCGCCTTCGACAGGCTGACCGGCGGGGCCGGCGAATGACGGCGGTTCACGCCTGGAGATGCCTTGTCGGCATCCTGATTCGCGAGGCGCTTCGCTTCGTCCATCAACGCGAGCGCTTCGTCGCGGCGCTGGTGAGGCCGCTGGTTTGGCTCCTCGTCTTCGCCGCCGGCTTCCGGGCGGCGCTCGGCGTGTCGATTATCCCGCCATACGAGACCTATATCCCCTACGAGGTCTATATCATTCCGGGGCTGATCGGCATGGTCCAGCTTTTCAATGGCATGCTGAGTTCGCTGTCGATGGTCTACGACCGCGAAATGGGCAGCATGCGCACCCTCCTGGTCAGCCCGCTACCCCGCTGGTACCTGCTGATCTGCAAGCTGTTGGCCGGAACCTTGGTGTCGGTGCTGCAAGTGTATGCCTTCCTCCTGATCGCCACGGCATTCGGCATTACCATGCCGGCGTCCGGCTACCTTTGGGTGTTGCCGGCGCTGATCCTCTGCGGAATGATGTTCGGCGTCTTCGCCATGCTGATATCGTCGGTCATCAAGCAGCTGGAAAACTTCGCCGGAATCATGAATTTCGTCATCTTTCCGATGTTTTTCCTGTCCTCGGCGCTCTATCCGTTATGGAAGATGCGCGAAAGCAGCGACCTGCTCTATCGACTGTGCGCCATCAACCCGTTCACCCACGCCGTCGAGTTGATCCGCTTCGCTCTCTACGGGCGCTTCAACGCCGAGGCGGCGATCTATACGGTGCTCGCCCTGGCCGTGTTCCTGGTCCTGGCCATCTACGCCTACGATCCCTCTCGCGGCATGATGAGCCGCAAGGGCGGTCCCGGAGGTTGAAGGCTCGAATAATTCGCCAACCGGGGCGAAAGCGGCGGCAAGGAGAACCTCGGCCGTCGGCCGCTTTCGGCATCGCCGACGATCCTTCATTGTTTTCGAAAATCGTTGTTTTGACCGAATCTTGCGGTCGATGGAGTTTTGCGTCATAGTTATTGAATCTAAAGTATAATCGGGAGAAGACAACGAAGAGCGACAAGAAGGCGCCATTCGGTCGTCAGCGGCCTTTATTGGGCGGTCGGCTTGCCCGGTCGCCGATCAGCGATGGAGGGAGGAATAGGATGACCAGAGCGTGTTCGAATTGGTGGCGCGGCCGCCCGGCCGTCGTCAAGCCCGAGCGATCCAGTGGCCGCTTACGAAAATTATCCTTCCTGTGCGCTTTGGCGGCCGCCCTCGCGACCCTGACGCCGGATGGCGCGGCGGCGGCCGAGATGGCCAAAATCCGGGCCGGGGCTCTCACCTATGGCACCGTCAACTGGGCCCTCGACGTGGTCAAACACCATCGCCTGGACCGCAAGGAAGGCATCGAGCTGGAGGTCGTCGGCATGGCCGGCAAGGGCGCCAGCGCGGTGGCGCTGCAGGGCGGCGCGGTGGACGTCATCGTCACCGATTGGATCTGGGTATCGCGCCAACGGGCGACCGGCGCCGATTACACCTTCGTCCCCCACTCGATCGCCGTCGGCGGCCTGTTCGTCCGGCCTGATTCCGGGATCGAGACGCTGGCCGATCTGCGGGGCAAGAAGATCGGCATCGCCGGCGGCCCGGTCGACAAGAGCTGGTTGATGCTCAGGGCCTACGGCAAAAAGACCCTGGGCGCCGATCTCAAGGACATCGCCGAGCCGACTTTCGCGGCGCCGCCGCTGCTCAACCGCATCATGCTGAACGGGGAGATCCCGGCGGCGTTGAACTTCTGGCACTATGGCGCGCGTCTCAGGGCGGCGGGCATGAAGGAGTTGATCGCCGTCATCGATATGTTGCCGGTGCTCGGCGTCGAGCGTCGGCCACCTTTGCTCGGGTGGGTGTTCAGCGAGAGTTGGGCGGCGAAAAACGACGCAACCATCCGTGGGTTTCTCCGCGGCCTGTTGGCGGCGCAAAAAATCCTGGCCTCTTCCGACGCCGAATGGGAACGCATCCGGCCCTTGACCAAGGCCAAGGATGACACCACCTTCCGCGCCCTGCGCGACACCTACCGCGCCGGCATCCCCGCCTCCTTCGGCGCCGAGGACATCGCCGCGGCGAGGACACTGTTTCAAACCCTCGCCGAGTTCGGCGGCCGCGACCTGGTCGGCGAAAGCGGCTCGCTCGCTCCCGGGACGTTCTGGTCGGGATTCAAATTCTAACGCTACCGGGTTTCGAGCCATGGCCGAACCATTTCCCCGACTTTCCGAGCCCTGGCTTCGCGTCTTATCCATGGTGACGTTGCTGGTGGTTTGGGAGCTCGGGGCGCGCATCGTCGACAGCAGCGTCCTGCCCGCTCCCTGGCAGGTCGCCGCCAGCATCTATGACCATGCCGCCGCCGGCGAGTTGCTTTACCACGTCGGCATCACCCTGGCGCGGGTGGCGGTCAGTTTCTTCATCGCCATGGCGCTGGGCACCGCGCTGGGCGTCTTCATGGGACGCAACCGGCGCTGGAACGCGCTCCTCGACGGGGTGCTGGTGGTCGGCCTGAATGTCCCGGCGCTGGTCGTCATTATCCTCTGTTACATCTGGTTCGGGCTCGGCGAGTTCGCCGCCATCCTGGCGGTCGCGGTCAACAAGTTCCCGATCGTCGTCGTTACCATGCGCGAGGGCGCCCGCGCCATCGACAAGGACCTGTTGCAGGTGGCCGAGGCCTTCCGGATCAACCGGCGACGGACCTTTTTCAAGGTCTACCTGCCGCAGCTTTATCCGTACCTGGTGGCCTCGGCGCGGTCGGGCTTGGCGCTGGTGTGGAAGATCGTCCTGATGGTCGAGCTTTTGGGACGCAGCAATGGGGTCGGCTTCAAGCTCAGCGTGTACTTCCAGTTTTTCGACATCACCAGCATACTCGCCTTTAGCTTCGCTTTCATCGCCGTGGTCATGGCGATCGAGCTCTTTCTGCTCGGGCCGCTGGACCGCCGTCTGACGGAATGGAGGCCATGAACGCGCTCGACATCGACATCGCCGAGAAGACTTACCCTTTTAAAAACGCGCGCTTGACGGCGCTCGCCGATCTTCGGTTCTCGATTGGCGAAGGCGAGTTCGCCTGCATCGTCGGGCCGTCGGGTTGTGGCAAGACGACGATTCTCAACGTCATCAGCGGCCTCGATGCCGACGTCGACGGCATTGTCCATGTCAATGGCGCGACGCCCGCCGCCGGACCGGCGATCGGCTACATGTTTCAGGGGCCGAGGCTGATGCCGTGGCTGACGGTGCGGGAAAACGTCCGGCTGGTGCTCGGCGATGGCCTCGCCGATGACGGCCGGGTGGACGGGTTGCTCAGTGAAATGGGCCTCGAACAGTTCGTCGAGACTTATCCCAACCGGCTTTCGGGCGGCATGCAGCGCCGCGTCGCACTGGCCCGCGCCTTGGTCACGGAACCCCGCCTGCTGCTTCTCGACGAACCGTTCCTGTCGCTCGACGTACCGGTCGCCAACCGGCTGCGCCGGCTGCTGATCGATCTTTGCGGCCGGCGTCCGACGACGGTGCTTTTCGTCACCCACGATCTGCGCGAGGCCTTGTATTTGGCCGACCGGGTCCTGTTCATGTCCGCCAGGCCGGGCCGCATCGTCCTCGATCTTGCGGTCACGCTTCCCCGGCCGCGCGATCCGGAAGGCACGGCCGTCGAAGCGTTCAGGCTCAACCTTTTGAAAGAGCATCCGAAGCTGCTGGCGGGCCTGACCGAAGCGGAAGGCACGGGCGGTGAGCACGGGGGCGGGTGATTTGGCCCGGGCGGTGCGCCGGAGCCGACGGCGAAAATCCGCGATGTCGGTGAACACCGCGCCCCGTGGCGGTTGGATCGCAAGGACCGCCGCGGTGATTGCCCTGTTGGCCGCCGCCGCCGCCCCCGTTGGCGCCAAGGGAACCGGCCTGATCATCATCAGCAACGAAAAGAGCAGCACCCTATCGATCCTGGATGGCCGGAGCCATGCCGTGATCCGGACGATCAAGACCTGCAGCCGGCCGCGCGGCATGCATTTCAGCCTGGACAAGTTGCTCTTCTACGTCGGCTGCGCCGATGATAACCAGATCGCCGTGTACGAATTGCCCTCCTTTAAGCTGGTCGATCGGATCCGCAACATCGAGGAGCCGGAAACCTTCGACCTTCACCCCAATGGCAAGCTGCTCTACGTTTCCAACGAAGAGGATGCCACCGCCTCGATCGTCGACCTCGCCAGCCGCAAGGTGATCGGCTCGGTCAAGCTGGGCGAGGAGCCCGAAGGCGTCCTGGTGACGGCGGACGGCTCCACCGTATACGTTGCTTCCGAGGCGGCAAACCTGGTTCACGTCATCGATACCGCATCGGGCGAAATCAGGGCCGACATCCTGGTCGGCACGCGCCCCCGCCGCTTCGCCCTGACCCCCGATGAGAGGGAGCTTTGGGTCTCGGTGGAGTTGGCCGGCATGGTCGACATCATCGACACCCGGACCAACAAGATCATCGGCGATGTCGCCTTCCTGCCGCGCGGCTTCCGCAAGGAGGAGGTGACGCCGGTGGACGTGCTCATCACCGCCGATGGAAAGACCGCCTTTGTCGCGCTGGGGCGCGCCAACCACGTCGCCATCGTCGATGTGGCCTCGCGTAAGGTGGAGAGGTATATTCTGGTCGGAAAGAGGCCCTGGGGGCTCGCCTTGACGGCCGACGAAAAGACGCTTTACGTCGCCAACGGGCTGTCGGACGATGTGTCGATCATCGACGTCCCCAGCCGCAAGGTCCTCAAATCCGTGCCGGTTGGGATGGTGCCTTATGGCATCCTCATCGACGACTGAAACGCCGATACGGCGCCTCGCGGCCGTCATTCTCGCCGCCGCGATGGCGATCGGTGGGCTGCCCGGCGGCAATCGCGCGGCGGCGGCCGAAGTCACGCCACTGCCCATCGGCTATCTCGAGATCACCGGGGATGCGCGTTATGAACGAAAGGGGACCTATGCGGGAATCCAGGTTCGGCCGAGGGTCCGGCCCGTCGCCGGCGCCGAATTGGCGGTCCGTGAGAGCGGCATTCTCCGTCGCGCCATCAAGGTCGGTTTCAGCCTCGAACGGGGCGGCGGAAAGACGGCGGCGGAGCTGGTCGCGGTGATCGAGCGGCTGGCCGCCGAAAAGGGGGTCCGCTACTTCTTGATCGACGCCGCGGCCGCGCCCTTGAGCGCCGTCGCCGAGGCGACTCGAGGCCGGAAGCTGTTGCTGTTCAACGTCTCGGAGGCCGCCGACGGACTTCGCGGCGCCCAATGCCAGGCGCACCTGATGCACACCATCCCTTCTCACGGCATGCTGACCGACGCCTTGGCCCAATACCTGATCGCCAAGAGGTGGCGCGACGTGTTGGTGCTCAAGGGGCCGCTGGCGGAGGACGCCGCCTTGACGCGGGCGTTCCAAAACTCGGCCCGGCGATTCGGCGTCCGCATCGCCGGCATCCGTGATTTCATCCTCGGCAACGATCCGCGCGAACGGGAAAAGAACAACGTCGTTCTCATCACCGCGGGGGTCGATTACGACGCCGTGTTCCTGGCCGATACGGATGGCGAGTTCGGCCGCTACGTTCCCATGCAAACCTATCTGCCGCGTCCGGTCATCGGCACCGAGGGGTTGATGGCCGATGCCTGGCATTGGTCGTGGGAGCGCCACGGCGCGCCACAGTTGAACCAGCGTTTCGATAAGCTGGCGAAACGACGGATGCAAGCGGCCGACTGGGCCGCCTGGACGGCGGTCAAGGCGATCATCGAAGCCGTGGTGCGAACGGGATCGACGGACTTCGCCGAGGTCAGCGCTTATCTCCACGGCGATAAACTGACGCTGGACGGCTACAAGGGGACGCCGGTCAACTTCCGGCCCTGGGACAACCAGCTCCGCCAGCCGATCCTGCTGCACACCCACAACGCCGTGGTCCGCCGGGCGCCGCTCACCGGCTTCCTGCATCCGGTACAAAACATGGACACGCTGGGCTACGACCGCGGCGATCAGATGTGCCGGTTTTAGGGTCGATACCGCATGGAACGGAAGGGAATGCCGATTAAAAGCCAACCTCCGCGGCGCGGGCTCTACCGCGTTTTCGTGCGCGATCTGGTCCTTAGCTGCTCCATCGGCGTCCATGCCCACGAACACCAGGCGCCGCAGCGGGTCAAGATCGACCTCTCCATGTGGGTGCGGGAAAACCCGGCGCCGATCGACGACGACATCGCCAACGTGATCTCCTATGAGGACGTGGTATCGGGGATCGAGCGCCTGCTTGGCGAGGGACACATCAAACTCGTCGAGACCGCGGCGGAGCGGATCGCCGATCTCTGCCTCGCCGACCGCCGCTGCGCCAAGGTGCGGGTCAAGGTCGAGAAACTCGACGCCTACACCAATGCCGCCGGCGTCGGCGTCGAGATCGAGCGCACCCGCGACGCCGGCGCGCCGCCCGGGACCCTCCCGTCCCCGCCGAAGCAAGGTTGAACCGGGCCGCGCCCGGGCCAGATTGCCGTTATGATGACGCGACTGAGTTTAGGCGCAATTTGCAGTACAGAGTCGATCGCCAACACGGCAGCACCTGCCGGACATGAGGCTACCTAGCCAAAGCACGGGTAAAGCCGCCTACCCGGCCACCTGAGGCGATGGTGCTAGTCCTTGTCCCCCGGTCGGAAGAACCGCATTAGGCGGCGTTCCCCCAGCGGTTCAGCCACCTTCACCTTCCAGCTTTCCTGCCATTCTCGGGCGAAGTCACGCTGTAGTTTGGCATTCACCGCCATCGTCACCGACATAGTAATCAGCGCACCAAGGCTCGCCAGCGCCATGTCCTTGTGGGCGTCCCAGACATCGCCTTGGGTGCCGAGGTAGGCGATGCCGAGATCGCCGCCGACGATCTCCGCGACCGCCCATTCGATCAGCTCGAAGATCATCGATGTGGACATGACGATGTCAAGGGGGAGGAAGTAAGACCAGAAGCCGCGGGCACTGGCCAGCCTGAAGAATATCTCGCGCGCCGGGTACGCCAGCAACAGCCCATAGGAGAAATGGACCAACCGGTCGAAATGGTTCCTCTGCCAGCCGAATGCATCGTTGATGGAGGTGCCGAACAGGCTTTGCGTCCACGCATCATAGGGCACCTCACTGTAGGTGTAATGCGCTCCCAGGCTGTGCAGGCACATGAAGACGAAGATGAAAAAATAGGAGATACGCGAGAGCGGCAGCACCCAGTACGAGACCACGATTACAGGCACGAACATGAATGTGAGCGCGTTCTCCAGAAGCCAGTCTTGACGGTCGTAGGGGGCGATCGCGAGCAAGGCCCAGTAGATGGCGAAGGCGATGAGGAGCCCGAGACAGAAACGACCATAGCGGGACATGTGATCTCCTCGTTTCCCCTATCGCCTATGCTTCGCCGTCCACTCTCGCGCCAGCCGCCTGGCCTCGGCGATCTGGGCGGGAGGCATAGCGTGTGCGGCGATTATTCTAGCGTGCCGCCTTGGCGGAGACGGCCAATATACACTTCTAACTGATTATCGCAGCACAGACCCGCCTTAACCAAGCCTCCGCCAAAGAGTCGGAAATCGCCTCGCGTTTGAACGGCTACCATTCCATATGTGTGTCGATTCTCGGTTCCCAATAAATCAAGAAGTCGGTGTACTTCGGTAGTGCGTCCCTCGCTTCCTCTTTCCGGCCGAGTTGTGCGTAAGCGACTGCCAGAGGCGCCAAGGTGCGGGTCAAGGTCGAGAAGCTCGATGTCTACACCAATGCCGCCGGCGTCGGCGTCGAGATCGAGCGCACCCGCGACGCCGGCGCGCCGCCCGGGACTCTCCCGTTCCCGCCGACGCAAGGTTGAACCGGGCCGCGCCCGGGCCAGATTGCCGGCATGCATCTCGGCGTCAACATATCGGGCGGCGAGGTCCAGCTGCTCGACCATTAAGCCGCCCGGTCAAAGCCGCGGTCATGTCGCCCGCGCGGTGGAGATAGGGCTTGATTTCAACGGGGATTCATTCAGTATACGAGACCGTCCCAGTTGTTTAGGGAATGAAGGAGGGAGCGCTTATGGCCTGGAAGACACCCAAAGTCGTCGAGATCGCCGTCGGCATGGAGATCAACTGCTACGCTTGCGCCGAACTGTAGGCGTCACACTTTTCAACTGCCGCGGTCGAACTTGGGGCTCATCGCCGGGTTTCCCCCGGCT
>JADFPK010000033.1 GCA_022562375.1 Pseudomonadota bacterium | reverse complement strand
GGGTTTGACGTCGTCCAGGAACTGCCCCATGACTCGCAACCGCCGCCCGGCGGACTCGAATTTCCGCGCTATCCTCTCCGGCTCCCGCCGCCTCGAATGGATGCCGATGACGCCCAAATGGAAACCCGACATCCGGTTTCCCAGATGGGCGAGCATGTCCTCCACGGCGCACCGGTACACGGTCCCCTCGGGTGGTGTGGTGTACGGCTTGCCGACGAGCACGACGTTGCTGATCCCCGCTTCCGCTAATCGCCGGAATGCGTTCTCCTGCTGTTCCAGTGTCTGATAGACCACCACGCGGTGCGGGATTAGAAGACCGCCGAAGCCACCCAACGTGTCCTTCAAACGCTCGACGTAGGCGAACGAATCGTATCTGTCGGGTGGGGCCGTGCCCGCCCTTTGCTTGGCTTCATACGGGTCCAGGTCCGAATGATGGAAATTAAGCCCGTGCAGCCCCGAATCGAGGTAAAACCGGGCCGTTTCGATTCCCTCCCCGATGGGAACATCCACCATCCCGCGTCCGTCTCCGCGGGGGGCCCGTTTGAAAGGAGGAGGATTCTCTATGAAAATTCGACAAGTCATACACAGGCTTTATTTCGCGCGTTGGTCGTGTCCGATAGTTGGTGGAAATTCGTTTTCGGCGTAGCTCCCGATCCCGATGGTCACTCAATCATGCGGCGAGGTCAAGCGGCTGCCCGACCGGGGTCTGGTCCAATGTTTGCCAGCCATCGACGCGGCGCATGGTGATCTGCCCCGACGCCATCAGCGCCCAGAACAGCATGGCCGCGGTTTCCGCGTTGGGCAGCGCGCATTGGGTCTTGATCCGGCGCTTGAATTCCCCGTGCAGCCGTTCGATGGCGTTGGTGGTCCGCAAGGACTTCCATTGGCCGGGGGGATAGCGCAGGAAGGTGAACAGCCGGTCGCCGGCCTCCTCCAGGCTGTCGGCCACGCCTTGGCACCGGAGCCGCCACTTGGCCAGGAACGCCTTGCGTTTCCTCAGCGCTTCCCCGGCGTCCTCGGCGTACATCATGTCGGTATAGTCGGCCTTGATCTCGTCGTGCAGCTCCTTCGGCGCATGGGCCAGCAGGTTGCGTTCCTTGTGCACCGTGCAGCGCTGCACCGCAATGTCGTTCCACAGGCCGGCCAACGCCGCCTCCAGCCCCTTGCCGCCGTCGACGATCACCAACTCCGGCGCTTTCAGGCCACGGGCGAGAAGGTCCTCCAACACGCAGCGCCAGGCCGCCTCGGTCTCGCCGCCCATGTTCTTGACCGCGAGCAGGACCTTCTGGCCGTCGCCGCGCACCCCGACCGCCACCAGCAGTGGGATCGACATCACCCGCCTGTCGAGCCGCGCCTTGACTCCGGTGCCGTCGAGGATCAGCCGGACGATGTCCTCGCCCGACAAATCCCGCGCCTGCCAAGCCTCCCAATCGGTCTGCACCTTGCGCCAGGCGCGGCTCACCGCGTCCTTGCCGACCTTGCCCCCGAACAGACCGGCCAGCGCCCGGCGGACCCGCCTGGTGTTGACGCCGGCAAGATAGGTGTTGGCGATGATCGCCTCGGCACGCTTGGTCAGCCGCTTGTAGGCCTGGATGGTCTGGCTCTTCCACTCCTTCTCCCGGCCGCCCTCGTCGAACAACCGAGCGCGGGGAAGCGACACCGTTACCGCCCCGAAGGTGCCGACAAGCCGCCGCTCCCGGTGGCCGTTGCGATAGCCCTTGGGCCTGCCGTTGCGCTGATAGCGCGCCCGCCCGCCGAGCGCCGCTTGCGCTTCCTCCTCGACCAGCGCCTCGATGAAGGCACGGACGCGAAAGCGGATCGCATCCTCCAGAGGATCGAACCAATCCTTACCGGAATATGGAAGTGGCGACGTCGATGCTGTAAGATGTTCCATGGCGTAAGCTCCTTTCGGCGGCTCCACACCGCCTTTCTGTAGGTTTTACAATCAGGAGCTTACGCCAATTCTCCAATTTTCCACCAACCTTGCGACACGACCCAGCGCGCAATCGTTCGTCCACTTCCTCCTTCACGATTTCGATGCTTCCGTCCTTCTTGCTGACGATCTCTCGCTCGGCAATAGCTTCGCTCCCGAATTCATTTCTGAACGTCAGCCGTACCCACACTCGTGCGTCCTTTTCTAGGTCGTCCGGGATCGGAGGATAGGCGGCTAGTGGTGGCCAGAATCCGATTTCGTTGTTGTCGTCGTCGAAGACGGGTTCGCGCGAACCCTTGTCGATGATTGGACCGACTTGCTCGCGAATACGTCGGCTGGTCAGTGCCCAAACAATAGCGCTCGCAAGGGAGGTCTTGCCGGAGCCGTTCTGGCCCTCCAGACACCAGCTTTCGCAGTCAACCACCATGACAAAGGGCGGACCGCCGAATAGGTTCAGCCCTCCGAAACCCTCGGTCTCGATGCGGTCGAGGTGGAAGGCGCTGGTGGGTGTGGTAACGGCTGGTTCAGCTTTATCCGCAGACGGGTCGTAATCCTCGTTCTCCCAAGCGTCGATTAGGCCAGGGAAAATCTCTTCGTCACAATTCACCACCTTTTCGGCTGGTTGCAAAAGCAGATAAGCAAATAGCCGCCGGGCGCCAGGGGTTTCCAGGAGGACACTGCCACCATCGTGCCCTTGGTGATGGCTCCATTTCAATTCCTTGCCGCTGAACAGCTTATCGATGGCTTCCTGCAATGAAAGCGACATCATTGTTTCCTAATCAGTTTCCTTGTGGGCTTCCCACAGGGCCCAATGTACAGAAAACTAAACCATAGGTATCTGTGATCGACACGTCAAAAAATATTGTCTAGCTTGCTGCTAGATCGGGATTATGTTGATATTGTCGCGATCCTACTACGTCATCGCCTTTCGGTTTGCTTTACGCTTACTCTAGTAATAAGTGTATAGCGCTCATTCGCCTAAATTGGTAGCCCAGGATGCGCTAGCAGACCACCGGAAGGGTGAGGATCCACCCCTCAACCCACAACCTTCCGGATCGCCGCCGCGATGTCCGGGGCGGTGGGCGTGATGGCGTCCTCCAGCGGCGGGCTGAAGGGCACCGGGACGGGCGCCCGGGCGAGGCGGACGATGGGCGCTTTCAGGGCGCCGAAGGCATGCTCGGCCACCGTCGCCGCGATCTCGGAGCCGATGGAGCAGGGGCCGATGGCCTCTTCCACCGTCACCAACCGGCCGGTCTTGGCGACCGAGGCGCAAATCGTATCGGTATCCAACGGCGCCGCCGTCCTCGGATCGACCACCTCGGTCTCGATGCCTTCCGCCGCGACGATCTCCGCCGCCTCCAGCGTCCGATGCACCATCCGCGACATCGCGACGGCGGTGACGTCCGCGCCCTGGCGCTTGATATCGGCCTGGCCGAAGGGGATGTCGGACTCGCCGTCCGGCACCTCGCCCTCGATCCCCATGAGGGCCGTGTGGTTGATGAAGATCGTCGGGTTGTCGCTCTTGAGCGCCGTGCGGATCAGGCCCTTGACGTCGGCGGGCGAGGACGGCAGCACCACCTCGAGCCCGGCGGCCCCGGCGAACATCGCCTGGGGGCTCGCCGAATGCTGGGCGGAACCGCCGCCGCGGATGCCGTGATACATGTGAAAGGTGACCGGCACCGAGACCTGGCCGTTCGACATGTAGTGCGCCACCGCCGCCTCGTTGACCAACTGGTTCCAGGCCTCCAGCGCGAAGCTGGCGGTGCCGAAATGGACGAAGATACGCTCCCCCGCCATGGCGGCGCCGATGGCCAGCGCCGCGACGGCGCCTTCCGCCGTCGGCGGGTCGACGATGCGCCCGGCGAAGTCCTCGTTCAGCCTGCGCTCATAGTCCCGCCCGGCCCCGCCTGCGCGGCCAGGCTCCGCCGAAGCGAGGCTTCGCCCAGGCGAGCCGGAGCCGCTCCGGCGTGGCGAAGGCCCGTGGCCGAAGATCGAGCGGCCGATGATGCTCATGCGCGGCTCGCTCGCCATCGACTCATGGATGCCGTCGAAGAAGGCCTGGGCGTAGGTGATGACCGCCATTGGCGTCGGCTCAGGCGAAGGCCCGACCGAGCGCCGTCTCGGGCGCCGGGAAGGGGCTGGCCTCGGCGAAGGCGCGGGCGGCGGCGATCTCGCCGGCGACGCGCCTGTCGATCTCCGCCAAATTCTCCCGCTCCACCACTCCCGCCGCCAGCAGCGCGCGGGCATGACGAAGGATGGGGTCGTGATCGCGCACCCAGCCGGCATGGGCGCCGTCGATGGCGTCCGCGTCCCAGGCATGGGCGATGTCGGTGACGCCGGTGGTGAACTCGGGCTTGGCGGCGTGGGCGCCGGGCCAGCGTTCGAGATCGGCCTGGACGAAGACCGGGCCGGGGCGGGCGCGGATGCCTTCGATGGCGTCGGCAAGCGCCGAATGGACCTCCTCGGCGTTGCGCCCGTCGACCACCGTGGTCGGGATCGCCAGCGCCGCCGGCACGTCGGCCAGGCGCTCGGCCGCCAGCATCGAGGACGGGCGCTGGCCCTCCTTGGCGTTGTTCTCGCACAGAAATAGCACCGGCAGGGCGAAGACGGAGGCGATGTTCAGGGCCTCGTAGCTGATGCCCTCGTCCAGGGCGCCGTCGCCGAAATGGGCGAGGCTGATGTTGCCGCCGCCGGCCCGCTTGAGCGCCAGCGCGGCGCCGGTGGCGAGGCCGATGCTGCCCCCGACCATGGCCGAGGTGGCGAGGAAGCCGGCATCCCGGTCGGTGATGTGCCACGGCCCGCCGCGCCCGCCGTTGGTGCCGCCCGCCCGTCCCAGCACCTCGGCCAGCGCCCGGCCCGGCGCCACGCCGCGGGCGATGATGTAGCCGTGGTTGCGATGGGTGGTGAAGCAGAGATCATTGGCGCCGAGCACGGCGGCGGCGGGCGCCGCTACCGCCTCGTGGCCGATGTAAAGATGCTGGCGTCCGATATAGGGATGGTCCGGGGCGAGATCGATGATCGCCTCCTCGAAGCGGCGGATCAGCAGCATGCGCTCGAACAGCGCCATGCGTTCGGTTGGCGATAAGCCCTTGGCCATTGGCGCGCCTCCTATTTCCATCGGCCCGATTGCGTTCCGGGTCCCCCGGGGCGACGCGGGCGCGCCACCGGGGAGGGTGAGCGCAGTCTATGCCAATCCGTCCGGCTTTGGCATGGTTTGGCCAATGGCGATGAAGAAGACGGCGCCCGCCGCCGGCGCCCGGCGAATGGCGATCGGGCCAGCCGGAACCGCGCTTCAAAATTTCGTGATTGCGGCCATGGGCGCTTGATTCCGGACCATGGTACGGGGTGTATGTTGTGGCTCCAACTCAGAGCCGATATGCGAGGTCCGGACCGCCGAGCCGGGCGGATCGGGCTTGGCATCGGAGTACGGAGGGACAGCCATGAATTTCACTCGGAGTAACGACGGCTTTGTTGCCGTTCTGCTTGTCGCCTTGGTTGCCGTCACGCCGACTCGGGCGCAGGAGAAACCGGCGATGCCGGAGATGATGCGGCAGATGACGCCCCCGGAGGGCATGCGGATGACGCCCCCGGAGGGCATGCGGATGACGCCCCCGGAGGGCATGCGGATGACGCCCCCGGAGGGCATGCGGATGACGCCCATGGGGGGCATGATGTCGCCCAAGGCCCCGGTCGTGCCACCGGTCGCGGGCTACAGCGAGGGCTGGAAGGTTCTGTTTCTTCACACCGAGGTCTCCGACACCGAGATCGCCAAGATCCTCACCGAGATGATGGGATCCCCGGTCTTGGTCGTCCCCTCCCTCGCCAAGGCGCCGAAAGAGATGCTTGCCCGCGTGTACGTGTTCACCAACGGCGTGAAGGGGGACGGGCCATTGGGACCGCTCGGCTTCCAGCCCGATGTGTTCGACAACCCGCCGGGACATCCCGGCTACAGTCCGCTGCGGAAAATCCTGTTGGTGACGTGGAAGGACGAACCGTCCGCCCGCACGCTCAAGTCCGCCGACGAGGTCGAGGAGGCACTCGGGAAAAATGAGCTCACCATCGAGGAGCCCGGCGTGGTGGTGAACATGCCGATGCTGACCTGGCCGGTGGGGCAGCGATAGCCCTGGGGTAACGGTTTCGCCAGCCGGTACATTTCCTCTCGATTCCGTACCCAGGGACGGAACCGGCATGACGCCTGTAGGCTTCACCGAGTCGCGCGCATGAGACCGATGACCGCCGGGGAGAGTGAGCGCGGCCTATGCCAATCCGGCCGCCTTTGGCATGGTTTGGGTAATGGCGATAAGCCCTTGGCAAACGTCACTTCGGCGCCTCGATGGTGATGTCGAGGCTGCCGAGGTCGCCGATGGTGGCGGTGACGCCGTCGCCCGGCTCGAGGAAGATGCCCCGCGGCCGGCCGACGCCGGCGGGGGTGCCGGTGGCGATCACGTCGCCCGGCATGAGCGTCAGCTGCTGGCTCAAATAGGCGATCTGCTCGGCGATGGTGAAATGCATGTCGCCCGTGTTGCCGTCCTGCATCAGCTCGTCATTGACCCAGAGCTTGATCGGCTGGTCGTAAACGTCCCTGACGAAGCGGGCGGGGGTGAGCCAGGGCCCCAAGGGCGCCGAGCCGTCGAAGTTCTTGCGCCGGAAGCGGTCGGCGCGGAAACGCTTGAGCGCAGGCGTCGTCGCCTCCGCCTCCGTCGGCCCGCGGATCGAGAGATCGAGCATGATGGTGAAGCCGGCCACCGCCTCCATGGCGTCCTCGATAGCAGCCTTGAACACCGGCCTGCCGATGATGACGGCGAGCTCCGCTTCCCAGTCGACCCTCGCCGAGGTCGAGGGCAGATGGACCGCGGCGCCGGTGCCGACGACGGCCTGGGCCGGGGTCTTGGTGAAGAAGCTCGGCGCCGAGGCCGCCTTGTCGGCCAAGGGCCGGCCCGACATCTCCCTGGCGTGATCGGCGTAGTTCCGCGCGATGCAGAAGACGGTGCCGGGATAAAGCAGGGGCGCCAGCAGCGTCACGTCCTTGACCGGCCGGGCGCAGCGCTCGAGCGGCCCGCCGGGGTCGTCGGCGAAGCCATCGGCGATGGCTTGCAGGGCGGGAAGCGCGTCGTCCCAGCGGGCGAGGAGGGCAAGGGTGCTCTCGGCCCCCAATTCCGTCTCGCCCTCGATCTCGAACGCGCCGGCGATATCGAGCACGGTCCTGCCGGCGAGGAGAATCCCCGGCCTCGGCCCGCCCCGCCGGTTTCGTAGTTGAGGAGGCTGAATGCGGCCATCTCTCCCTCAGACCTCGGCGGTGTTCATCCCGGCGGCGACTTTCCTAACCCCAGGGGCCGAGGAACGGCTCGCCCATATAGCTGTCCGATCGTGGCTCGATGGTCTCGGGCCACTCGCCGGGCGCGGCCTTGCGCCGGGCGCCTGGCGGGCGGGGCTTGCCGTCCCAGCCGATCTGCTCGATGCCGTGATAGAGCTCGATGGCGTGGCCGTTGCCGTCGAGCGCGACGATCGAACGGTCGATGCCGGGCGTCAGCTCCGCCGGGAAGTCGCGAAGCTCGACACCGTGCTCCTCGAGGAAGGCCTTGGCGTCGCGGAGCTGGGTGTAATTGGCCAGCCTGACGCCGAACGACATCAGGGTGGTGGTTTCGCTCAAGCCCAGCACCCGGCGCAACGCGATGGGATAAAGCGCCAGGGAATGGTGCTCGGTGTTGTTGCGCAAAAAGACGCAGCGATGGCCCCGATAGTCGACCTCTTCGGTTTCGATGAAGCCCAGATTGTCGCGGTAGAACGCGGCCGACGCCTCGATATCGGCGACGAACAGGCGCACCGGGCCGATGCCGACGACCTTGAAGGGCCGGCCCAGCAGGATGCCCTGGACGTCGTAGATTTCGGGCAGGGGATCGGTGTCGGTGAAGCCGGAGACGAGATCGACCCCTTTGGCCTTGGCGTCCTCGACCTCCTGGCGCTCCGATTTCTGGGGCAGCTCGGGGACATCGCGGAACTGGCGGTCGTGCATGTCCCAGGGCTTGGAATGGCCCGGCCAGCCGATCTGCTCGATGCCGTAATAGAGCTCGTTCTGGTGGTGGTCCGGGTCCATCAGGTAGGTGTGCCAGTTCGACCCCGGCATGTCGCGGCCGACGCGGACGACGTTCAGGCCCCGGGCCACGAGCCAATGGTGGCCGTCGACGACTTCCCTCAGGCTGCCGACCTGCCAGGTGATCTGGTTGACGGTGATGTGCCGGCGCCACCGCCCCCTGGTGTCGGTGACGCCGCGGACATTGTGGTTGAACATGACGAAGGCGTGGTGATCGGAGGCGTAGCGGAAAAAATAGCCCTTGTGATCGCCGAAGCGCTTGATCTCGTCCGGCGCCTCCTGGCCGGCGAAGGGGTCGCGGATATCGGTGATCCTGAAGCCGAGGAGTCGGCGGTAGAACCGCAGCCCCGCTTCCATATCGGTGACGTTGATGCCGAAATGGCCGAGCCGGCGGATCTTGAAGGGCCGATCGAGCAAGAGGCCGCCGACGTCGAACTTGCCATCGGCGGTCGGTGGCGCGGCGGCGGATCTGGCGTCGCTGTTGGTCATCGGCGGGTCCTCCCGGCGCCGGCGGGCGCGTGTCATCCGTTCGCGGTTCTTGGCCGGGGCGTTGGCCCCAAGCGCCGGCGGCAGGTCATGGTCCCCGCAACGCCGCCGCCTGTCAACCGCGCGCCCTGGCTGGCGCCGGTGGGGTCTGGATTTAGGTGATTTAAGGGGAGTCGAAGGTCATGGCCGAGAAGGCGGCGATGGGGTCAAGCCGGGTGGCCGGCGGTCCTACGTCGTTTGGATGTCGGAGGCGGCGGCGCCAAAGCCCGCGAAACGATCGGATGAGGTCGGCGAGGCCGATCACGACACTCTCGCCGCGCTCGGGGCCGAGGGCGTGCCGTTCGCCGCCGGTCCGTTCCGCGACGCCGACCGGCTCCCGCCCCGGCCGCGGCATGATGATCCCGAAGACCCGGACCTTCGCCGAGGCCCACCGCATCGCGGCGCGCGAACCCGATCGGCTTCACGGCCTTCGCGCCAACAAGATCATGCCTTGGCAGCTCCGCGAAGGCGCTTTATGCGAGTGGGTCTAGCCTGCGCGGCGGTTTAGGCCTCTCGCAAGCAGCGTCATTGTGCGGTGATAATATGATGTTATTTGTCAAATAGATGTACGCTGATTTTGTGAAATAAGATTAGCTTTCATCCGCTTCCCCGCCGGACCACAAACGCCCGTTAAGGACGATCTCGCGCACGGCGAGGCGGCGCGTGCCGGTGAGGCGATCGCCCTTGGCATCGACATAGTCGAATTCGCCGTCCTCGAGCGCGAGCACGGCGGCGTCGCCGGGCGATCCCGGCGTAAGGGCGCCCAACTCCGGCCGTCCCAACACCGCCGCCGGGCGGGCCGTCGCGGCACTGATGACGTCGGATAGCCCCATGCCGAGGCACAGCATCTTCGACATCGTCACCAGCAGATCGAAGGCCGGGCCGTCCTCGCTCAAGCTATGCGCGTCCGAGCTGATCACGTCCGGCGCGAAGCCGCCGTCGAGCATCGCCCGGGCGACGTCGAAGCCGAAGCTGCCCATGCCGTGACCGATATCGAAGACGACGCCGTGCTCCCGCGCCGCTTGCATTTCCGCGCGCACCTCGGCGGCCGTCAGCGGCACGTCGGGGAAGGGACGGAAGCAATGGGTCAAAACGTCGCCCGGGCGCAGGAGGTCGAGGACCTGGCGGCGGGCCGGCGGCGGAGTGTCGAAATGGGCCATCACCGGCAGGCCGAGTTGCTCCGCCGCCTCGAGCGCCAGGGTTAGCGGTTTAACGCCGCTCTCGCCGCCGGCGCGGCTGCCGATCCGCACCTTGACGCCGACCACGAGGTCGCGGTTCGCTTGCGCCGCCTCGACGCAGGCATCGACGTTCAAGAGCCGGAGATCGCCGCTCTCGCCGACCATGACGGCCTGCGAGAAGGCGAAGATGCCGGCGAACGAGATGTTGAGGTAGGCGAGGATGCGCACTTCCGATGGTTCGGCGATGAAGGCGCGGAAGCCGCCGAAATTGCCGGGTCCGGCGCTGCCGGCGTCGATCAGGGTGGTGGCGGCGGACCGCGCGGTCAGCGGCGCGGGTTTAATGCCGATCGCCGTCCCGCCCCAATAGACGTGGGTATGGAGGTCGATCAGCCCGGGCGTCACCAGCAGCCCCGATACGTCGCGCACCTCCCGCGCGTCGTCGTCGTCGAGGGTCTCGGCCAATGCCGCGACCTTGCCGTCCTTGAAGGCGACGTCGCGGGTCCCGTCGATCCCTTGCGCCGGGTCGATGACCCGGCCTCCCGCCAGCACGAGATCGTACATCCGATGCCCCCCGTTTTCCTTACCGCCGCCCGCGCGGCCATGATCCGGGCGCACTATAGCCGATGGGTTTGGCGCCGGGAACCGCCGCCGCCGCACGAACCAGACCGTTTCCTCCGGGCTTCATGCCCGGGTCCGGCGCGCTCAGGCTTGCTTCGGCGGCGATGTTCCTTAACATGGGTAAATCGAACGTGGTCCAGGGCAACCAAGCCCTGCGATTAGGGTCCAGGGAAGGGAGCCATGACGACACCGACCGCCATTTTGCTGATCGTAGGCTTCGCGCTTGCCGGGTGCGCCTCGGCCGATGACATGGCGCGAGAGATCTCCGATCGGGATCATCGCCAGTGCATGGGCCGGGGCTTCGAGCCGGGATCCGATGGTTATGGCACCTGCCGGTGGCGGCTGACGGAAAACCGCACCCGGAGCGAGGAGCGGAGATCGGTCAACACGTTCATGCGCGAAGTGAACCAGCCCCCGGGCGCGACCCCGGCGGGCGCGGCGGGCGCCAGCTATTAGGCGCCGGCCCGCCTGTGCGGCCGAAGCCGCTTCGGCGCCTTTCGTTGCCGGCCGTTATGTTGCTGACAGTCCCGCTTAGGCTATTTTATGATGGCGAAAAGCTCGTAACGGTGTCGCGGGCGCATCTGGGCGATGCTTGGGGGTTGCGCCCGATGCGATTCGCCAAGCCGCCCCGGCCGGCCTTCCACCGGCCGCCGGGGGCGAGAAAAAACCAGGGAGACCCCATGAAGATCAAGAAAGTAAAGGCGTCGGTCCACCGCTTTCCCGTCACCATCCCGCTGATCGAGGCGCCCATCGAGAACCGCAAGGTCGTCATTTGCGAGGTCGAGACCGATGACGGTCACATCGGCTGGGGCCTGACCGGGACGTTCCTGACCGCCGCCGTCGTCGCGGCGCTGGAGAAGCACATCTTTCCCGTGGTCAGGGACATGGACCCCAGGGACACCGAGGCCATCCATTCGGCGGTGTGGTGGACGCTCAACCCCCGGACCATGACCGGCGTGATCTCCAGCGCGCTGTCGGCCTTGGACATCGCGCTCTGGGACATCCACGGCAAGGCGGCCGGGCGGACCATCGCCCAGCTCCTGGGCGGGCACCGCGACTGGGCGGAGACCTACATCACCTTCGGCTTTCCCCAGTACGACCGCGACCAGCTGGTCGAATGCGCCAATAAATTCATCGCCGAGGGGCACACCCGGCTCAAGCTGGTGGTCGCCGTCGATGAAGGCGGCTGGCGGGAGGACGCCAGGCGCATCCGCCACCTGCGCAAGGCCGTCGGCGACGATATCGAGCTCATGATCGACGCCAATTACGTCTTCACGC
>JADFPK010000238.1 GCA_022562375.1 Pseudomonadota bacterium | reverse complement strand
CCGAACAATATCTGAGGAAGGGCTCCAAGGTGTATATCGAGGGCCAGCTCCAGACCCGCAAATGGACCGACCAGTCGGGCCAGGAAAAATACAGCACCGAAGTCGTCCTGCAACGTTTCCGGGGCGAACTTACGATGCTCGACTCACGCGCCGACTCGGCCGCTCCCGGCGCCGGCGCGGGCGATGTATCGGCGCCCGAACCCGCCGCCGCCCAGACGCCTGAAAGCGGCCAAACCGACCTCGACGACGAGATCCCTTTCTAGCCCAAATTCCACACTATATTGTTGTTAGCGAACGGCCAACCTGCTATATTTTGAAAGACTCGTGGGTCACCGGGGTCGCTCCCGGGCCGCTTGCGGTGTCATGATGTACCGTCATCCGACTGTTTCGCCGATCCACTGTTTTCGTGCCTGAATCCGACCCGATAACAACCTGATACCGTGGGCAGAAACTCGTGACCACCGAACTCACGCCGCCGACACCGCCGAACCCGCCGCGTCAGTCCATCATGCCGGTCGCCATCGAAGACGAGATGAAGGGCTCGTATCTCGATTACGCCATGAGCGTGATCGTCTCCCGCGCCCTTCCCGATGTCCGCGACGGGCTCAAGCCGGTGCACCGGCGAATCCTCTACGCCATGAAGGAGGGGGGCTACGACTGGAACAAGGTGTTCCGCAAATCGGCCCGGGTCGTCGGCGACGTCATGGGCAAATACCACCCCCACGGCGGTGAGGCGATCTACGACGCCATGGTGCGCATGGCCCAGGATTTCTCCATGCGCCTGCCGCTGATCCAGGGCCAGGGCAATTTCGGCTCGATGGACGGCGATCCGGCGGCGGCCATGCGCTACACCGAGGTGCGCCTGGCCAAGTCGGCCCATGCGCTTCTCGAGGACCACGACAAGGACACGGTCGAGTTCCGGGAGAACTACGACAACACCTCGAGGGAGCCGACGGTGCTGCCGGCCCAGTTCCCCAATCTGCTGGTCAACGGCGCCGGCGGCATCGCCGTCGGCATGGCGACCAACATCCCGCCCCACAATCTGGGCGAGGTGATCGACGCCTGCTCGGCGCTGATCGACAATCCGGAGATGGAGATCGACGAGCTGATGGAGCTGGTGCCGGGACCCGATTTCCCCACCGGCGGCATCATCCTCGGCAAGTCCGGCATCCGCTCGGCCTATCACAACGGCCGGGGCTCGGTCATCATGCGCGGGCGCACCCACATCGAGGAGGCGGGGCGGGACCGGGAGGCCATCATCATCACCGAGGTCCCCTATCAGGTGAACAAGGCGAGGATGCTGGAGCAGATCGCCGACGCGGTGCGCGACAAGAGGATCGAGGGCATCGCCGAGCTGCGCGACGAATCCGACCGCGACGGGGTCAGGGTGGTGGTCACGCTCCGGCGAGACGCCATGCACGAGGTGGTGCTGAACCAGCTCTACCGCTTCTCGCCCTTGCAATCGAGCTTCGGCGTCAACATGCTGGCGCTCGACGCCGGCCAGCCGTCGATGATGAACCTCAAGGAGATCCTCTCCGCCTTCATCGACTTCCGCTACGACGTCATCACCCGGCGCACCATCTTCGATCTCAACAAGGCGCGCGAGCGGGCCCACCTCCTGGTCGGCCTGGCCATCGCCGTCGCCAACCTCGACGCCGTGATCGCGCTGATCCGCGCCGCCCGCGATCCGGCCATCGCCCGCGCCAAGCTGATGGAGACCCCTTGGCTGGCGGCCGACGTGGAGCCGCTGGTGGCGCTCATCGACGAGCCGGGGCGCGAGGTCGTGGACGGCGCCTATTCCCTTTCCGACGCCCAGGCCCGGGCGATCCTGGAGCTCCGCCTGCACCGCCTGACCGGGCTCGAGCGCGGCAAGATCGCCGATGACCTCAAGGGGGTGTGCGCCGAGATCGGCGATTATCTCGAGATCCTCGGCTCGAAGGAGCGCCTGCGCGCGATCTTCCAGGGCGAGCTTGGGGAGATCAAGGACGCCTTCGCGACACCGAGGCGCACCGAACTCCAGGAATCCGAGGTCGAGTACGACCTCGAGAACCTGATCCAGCGCGAGGACATGGTCGTCACCGTGTCGCACCGGGGCTACATCAAGCGGGTGCCGCTGTCGACCTATCGCGCGCAACGGCGCGGCGGCAAGGGCCGGGCGGGGATGAGCACCCGCGAAGAGGATTTCGTCGACCAGGTCTTCGTCGTCAACACCCACACGCCGGTGCTGTTCTTCTCCTCGCGCGGCATCGTCTACAAGCAGAAGGTCTACCGCCTGCCCATGGGCAACCCCCAATCGCGCGGCAAGGCGCTGGTCAATCTCTTGCCGCTGCAGGATGGCGAGACCATCTCCACCCTGCTGCCGCTGCCCGAGGACGAGGACAGCTGGGCCGAGCTCGACGTCATGTTCTCGACCACCCGGGGCAGCGTGCGCCGCAACAAGTTGTCCGACTTCGCCAACGTCATGACCAACGGCAAGATCGCCATGAAGCTCGGCGAAGGAGACAGCCTGGTCGGCGTCAAGACCTGCACCGAGCGGAACGACATCTTGCTGGCGACGCGCATGGGCAAGTGCATCCGCTTCCCGGTCAAGGACGTCCGCGTGTTCCAGGGGCGGAACTCGACCGGCAACCGCGGTATCCGGCTGATGGAAGGCGACGAGGTGATCTCGATGTCGATCCTCGGCCACGCCGACTTCGTGACCGAGGAGCGCGACGCCTACTTGCGGATCGCCTCCGCCAGGCGCCGGGGCAACGGCAACGGCAACGGCGAGGTCGACAACGGCGGCGTGACCATCAGCGAGGAACGCGCCGGCGAACTCGAGGGCGGCGAGCAGTTCATCCTCACCATCGCCGATTCGGGTTACGGCAAGCGCTCGTCGGCCTACGGCTACCGGATCACCCGGCGCGGCGGCAAGGGCATCGAGCTGATGAACCTGGGGCACGGCGACAACCACGTGGTGGCGGCGTTCCCGGTCACCGGCGGCGATCAGATCATGCTGGTGACCAACGGCGGCAAGCTGATCCGCTGTCCGGTGGAGGGCATCCGCATCGCCGGGCGTTCGACCCGCGGCGTGA
>JADFPK010000237.1 GCA_022562375.1 Pseudomonadota bacterium | reverse complement strand
AAATCGACGTGCCCCTGCAGATGGGGACGCTGTCGAAGGCCGCCGGCGCCTATGGCGGTTATCTCTGCGCCTCGGCCCCGGTCATCGACTTCATCGCCAACCGGGCGCGCAGCCTGTTTTATTCCACCGCCCTGCCGCCGGCGGTGCTGGCGAGCGCCACCGAGGCGCTGAAGATGATCGAGGAAGATCGGGACCTGGTCGCCAGGCCGCTCGCCAAGGCGAGGCTGTTTACCGGACGGATGGGGCTCGAGGCGGCCCAAAGCGCCATCGTGCCGATGATCGTCGGCGATCCGCAAAAGACGCTTTTGGCCGCCGCCGCGCTCGAGGACGAAGGCTTCCTGGTCATCGCCATCCGCCCGCCGACCGTGCCCGAGGGCACCTCGCGATTGCGCTTCACCTTCTCCGCCGCCCATGCCGACGGCGACATCGAACGCCTGGCCGAGGCGTTGCGGAGGATCGGTCCCAGGATCGGCTTTAGCGGCTGACGGCGATGGCGCGGCTGAAGGCGATGGGAAGCGGCGTCGGCAAGGCGGGCCTCTTCATCACCGCTTCGGGCACCGGCGCCGGCAAGACGCTGATCGCCTGCGCGCTCTGCCATCAGCTTCGCGCGCGGGGCTTGAGGGTGCAGGGCTTGAAGCCGGTGATCAGCGGCTTCGATCCGGCCGAGGCGGCCCAAAGCGACACCGGCCTGATCCTGCGAAGCCTGGGGCGCGAGATCAGCGACGACAGCATCGCTCACATCTCGCCCTTCCGCTTTGCCGCTCCGCTGGCGCCCAACATGGCGGCGAAGCGGGAAGGAAGGGAGATCGACCTTGGTGGCATCGTCGATTTCTGCCGTCGACGCGCCGACGACGATTACGACGTCACCCTGATCGAAGGGGTGGGCGGGGTCATGGCGCCGATCACCGACGAGGCGACGGTGATCGACTGGATGGCGGCGCTCGGGTTTCCGGCGCTGGTGGTGCTCGGGAGTTACCTCGGCGCCATCTCCCACGGGCTGACGGCGCTCGGCGCGTTGGCGGCGCGCGCCATCCCCATCGCCGGCATCATCGTCAACGAATCCTCCGAAAGTCCGGTCGATCTGGCGGAAACCGCGGACAACTTCCGGCGCTTCCTGCCCGGTCACGGGATCGTCGCGGTGCCAAGGATCGCGCCCGTTCAAGCCCCGTGGCAGCGCGTGCCCGACCTCACCGGCCTCTTGCCAGCACAACTGACGGCGCCGACAAGCGGCTAGGGTGCCCGGCGCGGGATCTCACAGCGTGACCGACACCCGGCCCTCGCCCTCCTTTTCGAGGATGTTGACGGTCACGTCCGAACCGTGACGCCGCAGCATGATGTCCATCCGGCTTTGGCCGATCCTAAGCGAGCGGATGAGCACTTCGTCAAGGAAATCGGGCAACCGCGGATGGTTGAAGCGGATTTCCTCGGCACCAGGATCGAACTCAAGGCCGAGACAGGCTTGCAACATGGCGAATGGCGCCGCGCTCGCCCAAGCCTGGGGCGCGCAGGCGACGGGGTAAGATGTCGGGCCCTTGCCGGGAAGCCGCCTGAAGCCGCAAAACAACTCGGGCAGCCGCCGCAGATCCATATATGCCGCGGCGTCGAACATCCCGGAGAACATCCGCTGGATGTGCTCCGTGAACCCGTAACGGGCCAAGCCAAGGGCGATCAACGCATTGTCGTGCGGCCAAACCGAGCCGTTGTGGTAGGACATCGGGTTGTACCGGGCCTCCGACCTCGCCACCGTGCGGATGCCCCAGCCGGAGTAGAACTCCCGGTCGAGCAACAGGTCGGCGACGAGGGCGGCCCGCTTTCGATCGGCGATGCCCGCCAGCAGGACCTGTCCGGCATTCGAGGCGCGAACCCTGCAGGGCGCCTTGTCGCCATCGAGCGCCAGGGCATAGGTGGATATGTCGTCGCACCAGAAGGCCGCCTCGAACCGATCCTTCATCGCCGCGGCCTGTTCTTCGAGGCTCGCCGCCAAGACCGTGGAACCCAAGGCGCTTGCCATCCTCGCCGCATGATTTTTGGCGGCGTAGACGTAGCCCTGGACTTCGCACAGCGCGATCGGACCCGTGGCCAGCTCGCCGTCGGCGTGAAACACGGAATCCCGCGAGTCCTTCCAGCCCTGGTTGATGAGGCCGGCTTCGCTCTGTGCCCGGTACTCGACGAAACCGTCGCCATCACGGTCTCCGTATTCGTCGATCCAGCGAAGCGCCGCCTCGACGTTGGGCCACAGCTCGGTGATCGTGTCGAGGTCGCCGGTGCGCTCGAAGTACATACCGGCGAGAACGACGAACAGCGGCGTGCTGTCGACGGAGCCGTAATAAAGGCCGAACGGCACCTCGCCCAACCGCGCCATTTCGCCGCGGCGGGTTTCGTGCAGGATTTTTCCCGGCTCGGCGTCGGCCTCGGGCCGCACCTCGGTGGCTTGGTTGGCGGCGAGGAACTTGAGAACGCCCCGGGCGATGCCGGGATCGACCCATAGCAGCTGCAAGGCGGTGATGATGCCGTCGCGGCCGAACGCCGTGCTGAACCAGGGAATTCCGGCGTAGGGATAGGGGCCCTGCCCGGTCTCGGTCGTGAGCATCGAGAGGTCGGCCATCGAGCGGCAGAGAATCTCGTTGAAAACGGCATTGGACGTTTCGACCGACGCGGCGCCGGAAGCGGCGGCGCGCAAAGCCCGGCGCGCTTTCCTCAGGCCGACGAAGAATTGCTTGCCGGCCTTTTCGGCCACCGGGGTCTCTTGGCAAGAGACGGTGACGAACAGGGAGGTTCGTTTGCGCGGCTCGAGATTGAGCTCGAAGATGGCGATTTGCCGGTCCAGGTGGTCCGGTTTCGGGTCGAACTGGATCGTCGTGCGCCGCTTGACCGCGTCAAGACCGGTGTAGCGAAACACCACGGCGTCGTCGGCGGCGGTGGCGATCGAAACCCGGCCGCGCCGGGGGCGCGAATGACCCCGGACCTCGAAGATATCGGCAAAATCGGCCTCGAACACGAAGCTCAAATTGATCGCGTGGGGTCTGTCGTCGAAGTTCCGGATTGCCAGCCGTTCGTAACAGGCGGCGTCCCACAGAAACTTGGA
>JADFPK010000236.1 GCA_022562375.1 Pseudomonadota bacterium | reverse complement strand
CGGGCGTGTCGCCGGCCAGCCTCGCCTCGCATTCGGCGCGCCAGCGTTTGGCGATCTCCGCCGTCGTCTGCCGCCTGACCGCGAGGTTGCACAGCGACACCTGGTGCCCGTCCTTGCGCGCCTTGGTGCACAGCCTTTCGGGCCAGCCGAGGTTGATGGTGTCGTCGACGCCGCGCAGGATGGCGTCGCCGACGAAACAGATGCGAAGCGCGGTCATTCCCGCCCCGCCAGTTGGCGGAGCTTCTTTAGGCACGCTTCGCGGTCGGGGGCGAAATCCTCGTCCAGCCACCACGCTTCGATCCCCTCGAGCAACGCGCCGACCTCGGGCCCAGCATTGACGCCAAGGGCAAGGACGTCCTCGCCGCCGACCGGCAGGGAGGGTGTGACCCACCCGGCGGCCGCCGCGAGTCGGGCGCGGTAACCGTCGGAGACGGCCTCGGGCAGTCCGGCATCGGCCGCCTTGGCCCCGGCCCACTCGATCAGCGTCAGGTCGCGATATATTTCGGCGCCCAACCGGTAGAGCCGGCGCCTGACGGCTTTCGGATCGGCGGCCGGCCCCGGACCCTCGGCGCGCCCGGCGAGGGCTTCGAGGCGATCGGCATCGGCGTTCGACAGCCTGAGGCGCGCCGCCACCGCTTTTGCCCCGGCGCCGTCGACATCGAGCACGCAAGCGAGGCGGCGCAGCCCATCGGGCGCGGCGCCGGGCGCCTCGGTGGCGTCCTCGATGGCGCATAACGCGGCCAGCCGCGCGAAGGCGCCGGCTTCCGGAAGGACATGGGGGAGTATCCCCTCCTCGGCCATGATCTCCAACGCCGCCGCCGCGCCGGCGGTGGCCAGCAGCTTCATCAACTCGGCCCGCACCCGTTCGCCCGACAAATTCGGCAATTCGCCCGCCAGATCCCTGCACGCCGAAAGCGCCCGGGCGTCGGGCGGCGGGCGGTCGAACTCGGCGAAGAAGCGGAAATAACGCAGCAGGCGCAAAACGTCCTCGACTATGCGCTCATGCGCATCGCCGACGAAGCGGACCCGGCCCCTCTTCAGGTCCGCCAAGCCGCCGCAGGGATCGAACAGCTGACCGTCGGGCGCCAGGAACATCGCGTTGATGGTGAAATCGCGCCGCGCCGCGTCCCGCGCCCAGTCGTTGGTGAAGGCGACCTTGGCGTGGCGGCCATCGGTCTCGACGTCGAGGCGCAGCGTCGTGATCTCGAACCTGGCCTCATCGATCACGGCGGTCACGGTGCCATGGGCGACGCCCGTCGGGATCGCCTTGATCCCCGCCTTCCGCAGCAGCGCGATCACCCTTTCAGGCGGTTCGGGGGTGGCGATGTCGATGTCCTTGACGGCGCGCCCGAGCACGGCGTCGCGCACGCAACCGCCGACGAAGCGCGCCTCGGCGCCTGCCGATGTCAGGGCTTTGATGACGGCGCGGGTGGCTTCGGCCTTCATCCAATCCCGCGGCGCGATCCGGCCGGCGGGCGCCAGCGGCGCGCTATTCTCTATATCGCCCGGCATCTACCTAACGCCAAAGCAGCCCCGACAGGCGCACCAATATGCGCGCGGTGAAACCCCATATCCGGCGGCCCTCGAAGGTTAGCTCATAGAAGTGGCGCTTGCGCCCGCCGCGTATGCCGGTATGGCGCCGGAAGTTGGCGGGATCCAGCGCGAAGGACAGCGGGCATTCGAACACCTCGGCGACCTCATGGGGGTCGGGGTGAATTTCGATCGGCGGCGTGATCATGCCGATGACCGGCGTCACCAGGAACCCGGTGACGGTGGCATGGTCCTCGATCTGGCCGAGGATGCGCACCCGGTCCGGCGCGATGCCGGTCTCCTCCTCCAACTCGCGCAAGCTTGCCGCCCGCGCGTCCCCGTCACTACCCTCGATGCGCCCGCCGGGGAAGCTGATCTGCCCGGCGTGATCGGCAAGATGGTCGGTGCGCTTGGTCAGCAGCACGGTGACGCCGCCGGAGCGCACGATCAGGGGCACCAGCACGGCGGCCGGGATCAATTTCTCGTTGACCTCGAGCGCCAGATCGACCTCATCGGCGCCGACCGCCGCGTCCGCGTCCACCACCGGCGCCGGCGCATCGAGCGCGGCGGCGAGCCGCCGGGCGATGACTTCAGGCGTCAGCTTCATGTCTCCGGCGTCCCCAGCACAAAGAAATGTCCCTGGCTCCATACCCCGTAAAGCCGTTCGCCCTCCACCGTCTCTTCCTCCCCTAGCGCCACCAGTTCATAATACACCGGACGCGCGATCAGGGCATCGAGGCCGTCGCGCACATGGATGTAGGGGCTGGGCTCGCCGGTCTCCTGGTCGAAGGTTACATGGATGGGGTGGTCGGCGTCCGCCGTGACGGCGTCATCCAAGTTGGTGCGAAAGCGCAAGCCTTGCCCCTCGCCGGCGCCCGAGACCGTAAGCTCGACGGCGACGAACGGCGCGTCGTCGACCTCGATCCTGCCTTTTTCCACCGGAGTCTCCAGCCAATAGACGCCTTCGGAGTCGCGCCGCAGCACACGGGCGAACAGCTTCACCAACCGATTGCGGCCAATCGGCGAACCATGGTAGAACCACGTTCCATCGCGGCCGATCCGCATATCGAGATCGCCGCAGTGTCGAGGCCCGTCGGGACGGCCGGGTGTATCGGCGCTTTCGGCGCCGGCGCCGAATTTTTTGGCCAATTCCAATTTTTTGGCCAATTCCGCCGCCTCTTTTGTTGCGTCTTCGTTTTCCATTTTTTGTATTATCGTTTGCCGTTTACCGTTTGGTACTGGAAAAGCCGAAGAGATGCCACAATGACAGTCTCCGACACAACCCCCGAGGCCCCGAACCCGCGCGGCGACGAACCTTCGGTCAAGCTCGCCACGGAGATCGAGGCGCTGGGCCAACGCCTCGGTGAGGTGCGCGCGGCCATCGGCAAGGTCATCTTCGGCCAGCAACAGGTGGTCGACGAATCCCTGATCACCCTGCTCGCCGGCGGACACGCGTTGCTTATCGGCGTGCCGGGACTGGCCAAGACGCTCCTGGTGGAAACACTCGGCGACGTGCTGGGTCTGGACGACAAACGGGTGCAGTTCACCCCCGACCTCATGCC
>JADFPK010000235.1 GCA_022562375.1 Pseudomonadota bacterium | reverse complement strand
GGGCGACGCCGACGATGATGGCGATGTTCCCGTCCATCTCCAAAGCCTAACACGACCACCGGCCCGGCGCACCTCCGCAAGCCGGCCGGCAGTGTCCCGGGTGGAAATCCTGGCGACCCGTTGGCGAAATTTTAGCCGGGCGGGGCCCCCGTTTAGCCGGCCGGTGGCTAAATTCGTAGTGCTCGCCTTCCAAATGGCGTTAAATGGGGGATCGCGGTCGAAGTGCGTTTTCCCGCCCAAATTCTCCTTTGAGCCGATGAACGAGCAGATAGATCAAGCCAGCCAGTTCCTCACCCCGTTCATCGAATCGTTCTATGGCGCGTTGCCCGACATCTTCGCCGGGCTGGTCGTCATCGTCGCCTTTTATATCGCCGCCGCCGTGGGGCGCAAGCTGCTGCACCGTATGGGGGCGCGGGTCACGGCCGACAAGCGTCCGCTGGTCATGCTGGCCGGCGAGACGTTGCGCTATGTGCTGATCGTCATCGGCCTGATCTCCGGCCTCGGCACCATGGGGATGAATGTGTCGGCGCTGGTCGCCGGCTTGGGCCTGACCGGCTTCGCGCTTGGTTTCGCCCTGCGCGACGCGGTCTCCAACCTGATCGCCGGCCTGATGATCCTGCTCTATCAGCCCTTCGGTCAAGGCGACAAGATCAAGGTCGGCGGAAATAGCGGCACGGTCATCGTCGTCAACTTCCGCTACACGGTTCTGCGGGCCGATGACGGGATCATCGTCCACGTGCCCAACAGCACCATGTTCTCCAACCCCGTCGCGGTAACGCCGCGAACCGGAGAGGCGCCCCGAACGTCCGCTTCCTAGCCGATCATGCCGGCTTGACGCCCAACGGCGGACAGCGGCGCGGGGTCATCGGCATTTCGCCTCCCGACCCGCAACGGAAATTGGGTGGCTACGGTTCGGGACGAGTGAACCGGCTCTAGAAGCTGTCGGCCAGGTTAGCCGCGACCGCTTTTTCGTCCCACTCCAGCCCGACGCCCGGGACGTCTGGAATATGTAACTCGCTATCCCTGATCTCGTAAGGCTGTTTTAGAATGGGATTCGCCCAATCCTGCCACTCGAGCCAGTGCGCCGTTTCCGTCACCCTCATGACGTGGGCCGCCACCTCGGGATAGAGATGGGTGGAAACCGGGATGCCGGCCGCCCCGGCGATGGCGGCGGCGCGCTGCCAGCCCGTCACGCCGCCGATGCGCATGAAATCGGGCATTACATAGTCGCAGGCGTTCATCCTCAGGGCGTTATAGAGCGCGCGCGGCCCATAGAAGTTCTCGCCGATCTGGATCGGTGTCTTCAACTCGGCGGCCAGCCGGGCGTAGCCCTCGAGGTTGTCATAGACGATAGGCTCCTCGATCCAGGTCAGGCCGAGATCATCGATGGCGTGGCACCGTTCCAATGCCTCTCCGAGGTGGAGTCCCTGGTTGAAATCCACCATCAGGTTCATTTCGCCGCCGACGGCTTCCCGGACGGCCTCGATCGTCGCCAGGTCATCGGCGATACGTTCGCGGCCGAGGCGTAACTTGAGACCCTTGAAACCGCCTTGGTCACGCAACCGGGCGGCCTCGCCGGCGACCTCGGCGGGCGCCTTCAGCCACAGCCCATTGCTGTTGTAGGCGGGCACGGCGCCAACACTTCCCCCCAGCAGCACGCACAAAGGCACGCCCGCCGCTTTGCCCAGCGCATCCCATGCCGCCATGTCCACCCCGGCGACGGCGATCATGGACATGCCCTCGTAGCCGACGAATTGCAGCGACTTGCGCCCGGCTTCATAGAACTCAAGCGGCGCGATCCGTCGCCCCTTGAGCATCTCGCCGAGGTCATCGAGAGCCGGGATGAGGTAGCGCATCGATTTGGCGATGTAGGGCTCAAGATAACTCCGGCCCACCACGCCTTCTTCGGTATAGAGATCGATCAAGATCAGGGGCCAATCCGTGATGGTGGCGATTCGGGCGACCACGGGCCGTTCAAGCTTGAGCACCACGGGGCGCGCCTGAAGGCGCTTAAGGGTCAAGGGCTCGAATTCCATCTCACGCCTCTGCGATAAAAAGTCAGCCGCAACGCTACCTCGCCCGAGCCCGATCCACCAGTCGCAATGTCTCCTCCTGGCGCGACCCCCGCTCGATCACCGCGCCGCAAGCAGGCCGGCGGCGCCCGGCGCCCGGCGAAGGTCGAAAAAGAGGCGGCGGCGGAACCTTGACGCGCCGCGCCGCCTCGCATACCTAACAGCAAGCGAGCCGCCAACGTGGAAACCCTCAGCCAGCGAGCCGAAGATCCCATGGCCCTTCTCTCCGTCATCATCGCGCCCGATGCGCGCCTCAAGGCCAAGTCCCTGCCCGTCGATGGCGTCGATGGGGAGGTTCGCGCCCTGTTGGACAATATGCTGGAGACCATGTACGCGGCGCCCGGCGTCGGCCTCGCGGCGCCGCAAGTCGGCGTGCAGAAGCGGGCGATCGTCATCGACATCGCGGAAAAGGACGAGAAGCCCGAGCCGTTCAGGCTGGTCAATCCGGAGATCGATTGGGCGTCGGAGGAAACGATCCTCTGCGAGGAAGGCTGCCTGTCGGTGCCCGAGTTCTTCGCCGAGGTTTCCCGCGCGCAAAAAATCAGGCTGCGCTACCTCGATTACGACAACAAGGATTGCGAGATCGAGACCGAAGGCAAGCTCGCCGCCTGTATCCAGCACGAGATCGATCATCTGGACGGCGTCCTGTTCATCGATTATTTGAGCGTGCTCAAGCGCCGGATCATCCTGCGAAAACTCATCAAGGCGCGTAAACTACAGGCCCAGAAAATCCCGGCTTAGTACGTTAGAGGAAGATGGCTCACTTGCGCCTGGTGTTCATGGGGACGCCCGACTTCGCCGTTCCCGCCCTTCGTTCATTGCTGGGCGCCGGCCATGAAGTGGTCGCGGTCTATTGCCAGCCGCCCCGCCCGGCCGGCCGCGGTCAAGCCGAACGCCCAGCGCCGGTCCATGAAGAAGCGGCGGGGCGGCGCTTGAACGTCCTGACGCCAGCCGATTTGAAGGACCAGGCGGTGCAATCCGCCTTCGCCGGGTGGCAGGCGGACGCGGCCGTCGTCGCCGCCTA
>JADFPK010000032.1 GCA_022562375.1 Pseudomonadota bacterium | reverse complement strand
AGGTCGTCAAGGTCGAGCTCGACCGGCTCGGCATGGCGGACGTCAACAACGTCCAGACGCTGATCCTCTACAATATCGGCAAGGAGGAACTGACCGTCGGTGAGTTGACCAACCGCGGCTATTATCTTGGCTCGAACGTGTCATACAACGTCAAGAAGATGGTCGAGCACGGCTATCTCGAGCACGAGCGCTCGCCTCACGACCGCCGCTCCATCCGCGTCCGCTTGAGCGCCAAGGGGCTGGAACTCTATGACAAGATGAACGCGATGTTCGAGCGCCACGTCGCCGCCCTGGCGGAGAGCCCGATCGACGAGGAGTCGCTGCGGGGGACGACCAAGTCCTTGAAGGAGCTCGAGCGGTTCTGGACCAACCTCCTGACCTATGGCGTTCGCGATCAAGCCAGCGTCGGCGCTTCCGCCGCCTAGCAATCAGATGTCGTTCCGAGCGCCGGGTGCAACCGCCCCGGCGCTATTTTTGACCGTCCCATCGGGCCATCGACGCCTGCCGCGATCGGCGCCCTCGACGGGCGGCGATCGGGCCGCTTGGGACCCTTGGCGATTTCTCTGGCTTGACGCCGGGCATCGAATGGCAACAATGGCGGGGCGCTTTAGCAACGCGTGGTGTTGCCGCGCCGACGCCGAAAGGGGCGGCGGATGACCGCCGATGCGCCCAGGACGGGACGGTGGGAGCCACGGACCGATATGGATCAGCGGCAAGGCGACGTCGAGGTTATTCTCGAATTCCATCGGGTCGGTAATTCGATCAAGGTCTCGGCGGTCGACACCGAGACCTATGTCGAGGTGTCGATCGTCGCGCCGCGCGACTGTACCGAAAAGGAGATGACGGACACGGTGTTGCAGAAGCTGAACTATGTCCTCGCCAAGCGGCAGCGGGATGAATAATCGGGGCCTCGGTTCGGACGGCGCCCGCCTGGCGCGCCGCCGCCCGACGGCGATGCGCGACGAATGGCGGCGGGTTCGTCGGCGCCGGGGATGACGCCGCGTGCATCGAAAGACGCGGCGCGGCTGACGCTTTCCGTCGTCATCCCGGTCTACAACGAACGCGCGACCCTGCCCGATATCCTCCGTCTGGTCATGCTCGCCCTGCCCGGCGTCGCCAAGCAGATCATCGTCGTCGATGACTGTTCGACCGACGGCACGCGCGAATGGCTGATCGAAAATTTGCCGCAAACCGAGACACCGATCGGTCGTATCGTCACCGGCGGCGATGGCGGCCTGCGGTTCCTCGGCCCCCCCGGCGGGGATGAGGCCGGCGGGGATAAGGCCGGCGGGGATAAGGCCGGCGGGGATAAGGCCGGCGGCGGCGCGGTAGAGATGGTGGCGGCCGAGACATCGGTGACGGTTCGCCTGCACGATAAGAACCGCGGCAAGGGTCGGGCCTTGCGCACCGGCTTCGAGACCGTGAACCGCGATGTCGTCGTCATTCAGGACGCCGATCTCGAATACGATCCCGCCGATTGGGCCGAGATGCTCGACCTGATCGAACGGGACAAGGCCGACGTTGTCTTCGGCTCCAGGTTCTATGGCCGGCCGCACCGGGTCCTCTATTTCCACCACTACATGGCCAACAAGCTGATCTCGTTCGTGTTCAATTTCCTCTTCGACCAGATGCTGAGCGACATCGAGGTCTGCTACAAGATGTTCCGCCGCACCGTGCTCGAGTCGATCGAGTTGACCTGCGACGATTTCGGTTTCGAGATCGAGTTCAGCGCCAAGGTCGCCAAGTCCAAGCGCTGGCGCATCTACGAAACCGGCTGCGCCTATTACGGGCGGACTTATGAGGAAGGCAAGAAGATCAACTGGCGGGACGGCGTCAAGGCGCTGTGGTACGTCTTCAGGTTCCGCGTCTTCTGACCGCGCCCCCCGGCGGCGCCCCTAGCCGGACCATGGCGCGTGTTTCTACACCCCGTCGACGAGGACGAGGTTGGCGCGGGCGGAGGCCTCGCGGAGCTTGTGCGGGCCCTCGTATTCGGGCGATCGGTACCACTTCCTCGCCTGCTCCATCGAGGAGAAGCGGATGATCACCAGGCGCGGCATCGGCCATTCGCCCTCGAGCACATCGATCTCGCCGCCGCGCACGATGTATTCGCCGCCATAGGCCGCCAGCGTCCCCGGCACCTGTTTCTTGTATTCCTCGAAGGTGTCGGGATCGGTGATGTCGACTTGCACGATCAGGTAAGCGGCCATGGGAACCTCCTTGTTCGGTGTCATCGGGGGATGCCGGTCAGGCGCCGCAACGGTGGTTTTATTTCCCTTCCTTCGCCTCGAAGCGGGAGCAGTCGAGCGCCGGCGCGGCTCGGTCGGGCACAAGCAGGAACAAACCCCGGCGCGGTTCGCCCAACAGGATTTCGACATCGCCCAGCAGCGGCAGGACCTTTTGGTAGTGTTCGTAGGCTTGCCACGTATAGGTGGTCAAAAACCAGACCCGTTTGGCTCGGCGGATGTCATCGATCATCACCCGCAGGCTTCGGCAGAGCGACGGTGCGTCGGCCTCCATAATCGCGCGCTCCAAGACCTTTCGGGCCGGAATGTCCACGAGTTCGGAGAGATTGCCGCCCTGAAATAAGCGGTCGCGGTAGAGCAGGAAGGTGTATTTCACCCCGGCATTGAACTTCACCGCGTCGCCCGGCCGGTAATGCTCGGCAAGGGTGGAAAATACCTTCTCCGCATGGGGGGACGGCCATTGCCTGCCCTTCTCGATGCCCCGGGCGGCGGCGCCGGTCACCAGGTAGGACAGGATGAGGCCGAAGCTGAGCGCGCCGCCGGCCGCTTCCCGGCCCCACCGCCCCCACCAGCCCTCGAATTTGACCGGCACCAGCTCGATGACATGGCCGAAGCAATAGCCGACGGACATCGCGCCGATGCCGAACAGGAAGAAGGACGGTCTGCCGAAAAGCGGGTAAAGCTGGAGCGCCGACGCCACGGCGGCGAACAGCAGGGGCGTCATCAACAAGATCCAGACGCCGTCCTTCCGGCGCCATGAAATGAAGCCGCAATAGACATAACAGACCGGCACGACCGCCCAGGCGAAGCCGAAAAACCCTATCAAGGATTGGCCGCCGGCCTCAAGCACGAAGGGGATGTTTTCCGGCGGCCAGAGGAAATACGGCGAAAAGAATGCCTGCGTCCGTCCGCTGGCGGCGCTGGCGTAGACCAGCAGGTAAATCGCCACGAAAACGCATCCCGGCACCAGTAGCAGCGCCAGGGCGAAACGCCCCTCCCTTTGCCGGTAAAGCCCTCTCTGCCGGTGAAGTAAGTAGGCGAGGATCGCGGGATAGATGAAGACGAAGACGATCGAGAATAAACTCGCCGCCAAGAGCGTCCCGGCGAGGAGGGCGAGGCGGCCGGCGGAGGGTTTTTGCGACCAGTATAGGGCGGCGAAGAAGGACCAGGCGGTGAGGGCGAAATCGAGCGCGTAGGGCTTGAACTCGCGGACATAGAAGATGAACCCCCAGCCGACGCCGATGAAGAAGACCGCCGCCAGGGCGCCGCTCACCGTGCCGCAGCGGATCAGGAAGGCGCCGGCGCCGGCGATCGAAAGCAGGGAAAAGATCAACGGCCAGATACGGAAGGCGAACTCGTCGAAGCCGAAGATCGCCAGCCCGATCTTACCGAACAACCACTCGGAGAAGAGCAGGAGATGCGGGTCATCCTTCATCAACTGGAGGAAATCCGGGTAACTGTCGGTCGAAAGGATGGCGTAGGCGCGCCAGCTCTCGTCGGCCCAGAGATAAGGCGCCGGGTCGGCGGGCAGGCGGGCGTAAAGGGCGACGGCGAAGACGATGACGAAAAACGGCAGATAAAGGAGGAAAACCGCGCGCTCCGGCTGGTTGATCATCGGCTGTTACCAAAGGGGGACATTGGGATCGCGGCGACGTTACCATGATTTATCCGCTCGGCGCCAAATCGAGGCCGACAAGTTGTGTCGGGCTGGCGCGGAACTTCGATATATGGTATGTTCCCGGCCTATTCGGCCACATCCCATCGAAGCCGCCATCATGTCGTCCGATACCGTCGCCCTCGCCGCCGACCACGCAGGCTACGAACTCAAGAACATCCTTGCCGAGGAGCTCCGGGCGAGAGGCGTGCCGGTACTCGATCTCGGCACCGACGGACCCGATTCGGTGGACTATCCCGACTACGCCGACGCGCTTGCCATGGCGATCAAGGGCGCCAGGGCGAAGCTGGGCGTTCTCATCTGCGGCAGCGGCATCGGCGTCAGTATCGCCGCCAACCGGCACCCCGGGATTCGCGCCGCGCTTTGCCACGATACCCTGACCGCGCGTCTGGCACGGCAGCACAATGACGCCAACGTCCTGGCAATGGGGGCGCGCATCATCGACGCCGAGGTCGCCAAGGACTGCCTCGACGTTTTCCTCAACACCGAATTCGAAGGAGGCCGTCACCTCCGCCGCGTCGGCAAACTGGCCTGATGGGCGCTTGCGCCCGGTGGCCTTGACCCTGCCGGACTCTGGCCTTAAGAAACTTGCCTTCCAGTCATTCGGCGTCGTGGCCAGTCATTCGAAGTCGTGACCCGTCGTTCGAAGTAGTGAAAGGGTTTTGTATCCATGACATTATCCTCGACCGTTTCGGAGCTGTCCGACCAGGCCCGCTTTTTCACCTCGGCGCTGGCCGAACAGGACCCCGAGGTTTACGGGTCGGTGGCGCGGGAGTTGCTGCGCCAGCAGCAGAATATCGAACTCATCGCCTCGGAAAACATCGTCTCGGCGGCGGTCCTCGAGGCCCAGGGGTCCGTGCTGACCAACAAATATGCCGAAGGATACCCGGCCCGGCGCTATTACGGCGGCTGCGAATATGTCGATATCTCGGAGCAACTCGCCATCGATCGGGCGAAAGAGTTGTTCGACTGCGCCTATGTCAACGTCCAGCCCCATTCAGGCACCCAGTCCAATTTAGCCGTCCAGCTGGCGTTGATGCAGCCCGGCGACACCCTTCTCGGCATGTCGCTGGCGGCGGGTGGCCATCTCAGCCACGGCGCCCGGCCCAATATCTCGGGCAAGTGGTTCGACGCGGTGCAATACGGCGTCAGCCCCGAAGATTGCCGCATCGACTATGACGAGGTCGAGCGCCTGGCGGATGAGCACAAGCCGAAACTCATCATCGCCGGCGGCTCGGCCTATCCCCGCATCATCGACTTCGCGAGGTTCCGCGCCATCGCCGAGGAGGTGGGGGCCTATCTGTTGGTGGACATGGCCCACTTCGCCGGTCTCGTCGCCGGCGGCGTCCATCCAAGCCCCATGCCCCATGCCCATGTCGTCACCACCACGACCCACAAGACCCTGCGCGGGGCGCGCGGCGGCCTGATCCTGTCGGTCGACACGGAAATCGGCAAGAAGATCAATTCCGCCGTCTTTCCCGGCCTCCAGGGGGGGCCGCTGATGCACGCCATCGCCGCCAAGGCGGTGGCATTGGGCGAGGCATTGAGGCCGAGTTTCAGGACCTACGCCAGGAACGTCGTCGATAATGCCGCGTTGCTGGCCTCCGTCCTGCTCGAGCAGGGCGTCGACATCGTCTCCGGCGGCACCGATACCCATTTGATCCTGGTCGATCTTCGCCCCAAGAATTTGACCGGCAAGGCCGCCGAGTCGAGTCTCGATAATGCCCGCATCACCTGCAACAAGAACGCCGTGCCGTTCGATCCGGAGAAACCCACCATCACGTCGGGAATCCGGCTGGGCACGGCGGCCGGGACCACGCGGGGCTTCGGCCCGGCGGAATGGCGCCTCGTCGGTGAATTGATCGGCGAGGTGTTGGACGGGCTGGCCGCCTGGCCCGAGGACAATTCGGCGGTCGAGGATTCGGTCCGTGGGCGAGTGACGGAACTTTGCCGGCGCTTTCCCATCTATCCGGGTCTCGCCTAACCGAGAAACAGGGAGGCACAGATGCGCTGTCCGTTCTGCGGTCACAACGATACCCAGGTCAAGGACTCGCGCCCGACCGAGGACAGCGCGGCGATCCGCCGCCGGCGCGCATGCCCGGCCTGTGGGTCGCGCTGGACGACCTTCGAGCGGGTGTTCCTGCGCGAGTTGACGGTGCTCAAGAAGAACGGTCAGCGCGCGGTCTTCGATCGCGACAAGCTGGCCCGTTCGATCCACATCGCTGTCCGCAAGCGGCCGGTCGACGATGAGCAGGTCGAGCGCATCGTCAATGGCATTCAAAGGCGCCTCGAAAGCTCCGGCGAAAGCGACATTCCCACCCCGATGATCGGCGAGATGGTCATGGACGCCCTCGCCAGCCTCGATCAGGTGGCCTATGTCCGTTTCGCCTCCGTTTACCGCAATTTCCGTGAAGCCAAGGACTTCGAGGACTTCATAGGAAAGCTCGGTGGCGACAACGATTGACACCACCGATATCCGTTACATGCAAATGGCCTTGGGCCTTGCCCGGCGCGGGCTCGGGACCGTGTGGCCCAACCCGGCCGTCGGTTGCGTCCTGGTCGATGCCAAGGGACGCGTCGCCGGGCGCGGCTGGACCCAACCCGGCGGCCGGCCCCACGCCGAGGCCGAAGCGCTGGCGCGCGCCGGCGCCGGCGCCAGGGGCGCCACCGCTTATGTCAGCCTCGAGCCGTGCAGCCACACCGGCGAGACGCCGCCCTGCGCGGACCGCTTGATCGAGGCCGGAATCGTCCGCGCCGTAATCGCCATATCGGACCCGGATGAGCGGGTCTCGGGATCGGGGATCGCACGGCTCGAACGGGCCGGAATGGAAGTCCTCACCGGGGTTGGCACCGCCGCCGCTACCGAGCTGAACGCCGGGTACCTGCGCCGTGTCGAGGACGGCCGGCCGCTGGTGACCCTCAAGGTGGCGACGACGCTCGACGGACGCATCGCCACCCATGCCGGCGAGAGCCGCTGGATCACCGGCGATATCGCGCGCGGTTGGGCCCATTTTCTGCGGGCAAGCCACGATGCGGTCATGGTCGGGCTCGGCACCGCGATCGCCGACGATCCGCGATTGACCTGCCGCCTGCCGGGTCTCGAGGATCGTTCGCCGGTACGCGTCGTCGTCGACGGCAGGCTCCGGCTGCCGCTGACCTCCCAGCTCGTCTCCGGCGCCCGCCAGACGCCGAGTTGGATCGTGACCCTTGCCGGCGGCGAAGCCCGGCGCCGTGACGCCTTCATCGAAAGCGGCGTCGAGATGATCGAGGTCGAAGCCGGCGCCGACGATAACCCGGATATGGGTCTTGCGCTCGACGCCCTTGGCGATCGCGGGCTGACCCGCGTCCTGGTCGAGGGCGGTAGCAAGCTTGCCGCGTCGCTTCTCAAGGCGCGCCTGGTGGACCGGCTGGCGTGGTTCCGCTCGCCCGACATCATGGGCGGCGACGGCGTGCCGGTGGCGGAGGCATTCGGTGTCGACGCGCTGACCGATATGTTGACCTTCACCAGGCTCTCGATGGTCGAAGCGGGGGACGACGTATTGGAAACCTACACGTTCAGTGGTTGAGCTATGTTCACCGGCATCATCACCGATCTTGGCCGGGTCCGCGCCGTCGAGCGCGGCAATGAGACACGGTTCGAGATCGCAACCTCCTATGACACGGCGTCGATCGCCGCCGGGGCGTCGATCGCCTGTTCCGGTCCGTGTCTCACCGTCATCGACCGGGGAGAAGGATGGTTCGCCGTCGAGGCTTCGGCCGAAACCATATCGCGAACGACGCTTGGCGCCTGGCGCCAGGGTGTGGCGGTCAATCTCGAACGTTCCCTCAAGCTCGGCGATGAGTTTGGCGGTCACATCGTTTTCGGCCATGTCGACGGGACCGTAACCCTCGCCCGCCAAACCGCCAGCGGCGACAGCGTGATATTCGATTTCGAAGCGCCGGCAAGCTTGTTGGCGTATCTCGCGCCGAAGGGCTCGGTGGCGCTTGACGGTGTTTCCTTGACGGTGAACGCCGTCGAGGCGGACGCATTCTCGGTCAACATCATCCCCCATACCCTGCGAAACACCACGTTCGGCGCCGCCAAGACCGGAGATCGGCTGAATTTGGAGATCGACATGCTGGCGCGTTACGTCGCCCGGTGGCTGGACAAGGGCGAGACGCCGCCGTCATAGATGGCGTGAACCCGGGGCCGGGGGGGCCGGGGCGGCGGGAATCGCCGGTTCCGCTCGCCGCTCGCCGGCGGCGGAGGGTTTTGCCCGCCGGCGCGATAGGGGCTATGGTCTCACCGGACAAGGACTAGGGAACGGACGATGCCGCCGCCCGGCGCCAAGCGGATGCATCGACGGAGGGATGCGATGGCGGACTCACCGCATATCATGATCGTCGAGGCCCGGTTCTACGAGGACATCGCCGATGAACTGGCGCGCGGCGCCGTCCAGGTGCTGGATGAAGCCGAAGCGAGCCATGAGCGCTATGCCGTGCCCGGCGCGTTCGAGATTCCCGCCGCCATCCGCTTCGCCATACGCTCGCTCGACGTGTTCAGCGCCAGGCGCCGTTTCGACGGCTATATCGCCCTTGGCTGTGTCATTCGTGGCGAGACCTCGCATTACGACATTATCTGCCAGGAGAGCGCCCGCGCCCTTCAGGATTTGGCGCTGAACTTCACGTTAGCGCTCGGTTACGGGATCCTCACCGTCGACAACCGGGAACAGGCCATGGTTCGGGCGTCGGTGGATCAGGGCAACAAGGGCGCCGGGGCGGCCAAGGCCTGCCTTGAGATGATCGGGCTCAAGCGCCAATTCCACCTCTATCCGAGATGACCTCCGGCCGCGGATCAAAGGCTTCGCGCGCCGCCGCCTTGCCGGCCACGGCCCGGCGTTCGGCCGCCAGGCTGACCGCGGTGCAGGCCCTTTACCAGATCGAACTGAGCGGCGCCGCCCCGGATGCGGTGATTTCCCAGTTCACCGATCCCGAATCTCACGCCCAACTGACCGGCGGGCAGATGATAGAACCGGATCCCGAGCTGTTCGGCGATCTGGTGCGCGGTGTCGTCGCCGGGCGCGCCGATCTCGACCGGTTGATCGCCGACTCCCTGACGGTGGATTGGGAAATCGGACGTCTCGATCTCATCCTGCGGCTGATCATGGAGGCGGGGGCCCATGAAATCACCCGGCGGCCCGACATCCCGGCCCGTGTCGCCATCACCGAATATGTCGATGTCGCGCACGCCTTTTTCGACGGCGCCGAACCGGGGTTGGTCAACGGCGTCCTCGACCGCATCGCCCGCGGACACCGGCCCGGCGAGATGACCGCCGGCGGAGAACGCGGAAAGTGAAGGATCGGCCGCTTCCCGCTGAGTTCGAACTGATAAGACGGTTCTTCGCCCCATTGGCGAAGGATTATCCCGGCGCCCTGGCGCTTGCCGACGATGCGGCGCTGATCGAGCTCGACCCGGGTCACCGTCTCGTCGTCACCACCGATGTCCTGGTGGCCGGCGTCCATTTCCCGGCCGCCGATCCGCCCGGGTTGATCGCGCGCAAGCTGTTGCGGGTCAACCTCTCGGATATCGCCGCCATGGGGGCGGAGCCCTTGGCCTATCTTCTGGCGCTGGCGTTGCCGAAGGACACGTCATCCTCCTGGCTCGAGGGTTTCGTCGGCGGGCTTGGGACCGATTACGCCGAATTCGCGATTCCCCTTGTCGGCGGCGATACGGTGGCGACGACAGGGCCCGTGACGCTGACCCTAACGGCGCTCGGCAAGGTGGCCCAAGGCAGTGCGTTGATGCGTTCGGCGGCAAAGGCCGGCGACGCGATATTCGTCTCCGGCTGCATCGGTGACGGGGCGCTTGGCCTGATGGCGCTCGAGGGACGCGCCGGAGGGCTGGCGCCGGCGCACCGGGATTACGCCATCGACCGCTACCGCCTGCCCCGCCCGAGATTGGCGCTCGGCCAGCGCCTTGTCGGCCTCGCCCATGGGGTCATCGATGTCTCCGATGGGCTCATCGCCGATCTCGGTCACATTTGCCAGACCTCGCGCCTCGGGGCCAAGATCGAGGCCGCCAGCGTGCCGCTGTCCGACGCCGCCCGCGCGGCGTTGAATGATGACCCGGGCCTGTTGGCGACGCTCCTCACCGGCGGCGACGACTACGAACTCCTGTTCACCATCGCCCCCGAAGCGCGCGGCTCGGTCGGCGAAATTTCCCGTGATCTCGACCTCGAATTGACCCCTATCGGGTCGATGTGCGAGGGCTCGGGCGTCACCATCGTCGATGGGACCGGCCTCGAGGACGTGCTTGAAGCTTCCGGTTACCGCCACTTCTAGGGCACGATCCGGCCGAATGTCACGCCGGCCCTGACCATCCCCCGGCCCTCGACCATCCGCCGGTGGTTCGTCGCCGACCGACGCCTCGGCCGATTTACCCGATCTTTACCAGGCTCTGTGAGATTGTGCTTCATGGCATCCCGGCTGGCGAGGACGTGGCGATGAGGTTGGTGATAAGAGCCCTGGTGGCGATGGCTTTGGTGGCCGGGTTCGGCCCGGGGCCCGCCTGGTCGGCCAAGCATGACGGCAAGAAGGGGTTCGAACTGGAAGACCTGTTCGGCGAGGGTGCCGCCGAATACTACACCCTGCAACCCTTCACCGTGCCCCTCGTGCGCGATGGCCGTATCGCCAGGCATGTGAGCCTGTTGATTACACTCGAGACCCGCGGCGTGGCGAACAAGGACAAGATCCTCGAGGCCCGCAAACGGCTCCGGGACTCTTTCCTCCGCGACCTCCATGCCGTCATGTCGATCCGGCGCAAGGACGGCAGGTCCTTCAAGACCTCGGTACTGAAGAAGCGGCTGATGGCGGTGAGCAAGCGCGTGCTTGGCGAGGACATCATCCGCGACATCCTGATCGAAATCGCCTTGGAACGCCGCTTTCGCTGAGGCGATCCCGGCGGCTGTTTACCGGCCATTCCTAGGCACCCGGATCCAAGCCATGGACCGCGCCTTCCCGACATCTCCATCCCACGCTTTCAGTGGCGGCCTTCCTTTGTCATGCCGGTAAACTGGGACCCTGTTGCGTTATCGGGGCGGTTCTGTCATGTTCCGCGCGAATTTTGGGCTTCGAAGCCGGCGGCAACCCCCTCGGCCCCGATCGTTTGTCGGCGGCCGGATCGTCCGTTGGGACGAGGGGGGGCGTAGGCTTCAACGGGGCTCGTTCGCTTCATCCCAATTCACTTCATCAAGGGGATTCAGATAAATGACGGGCATTTACTGGTTGGTGTTCGGCGCCGGCGTCCTGGCCCTTCTCTACAGCGTCTTCGCCAGCCGTGCGGTTCTGGCGGCGCCATCGGGAAACGACCGGATGCGCGAGATCGCGGCGGCGATACAGGAAGGGGCGAACGCCTATCTCAACCGTCAATACCGCGCTATCGCCGTCGTCGGTTTGGTCATCGGCGCCCTTTTGTGGTGGCGTCTCGGTCTGCATGTGGCCATCGGCTATGCCGTCGGCTCCGTGTTGTCGGGCGCCGCCGGGTATATCGGCATGAACATCTCGGTGCGCGCCAATGTGCGGACGGCCGAAGCCGCCCGTTCCGGCCTGGCCCCGGCGCTGGCCATCGCCTTCCGCTCGGGCACCGTCACCGGCATGCTGGTGGTCGGCCTGGGGCTTCTCGGAGTCGCCGGCTATTATGTGGTTCTTCGTGCTTTCGGTTTCGAACTGCGGCCCATCCTGGAGGCGTTGGTGGCGCTCAGCTTCGGTGCGTCTCTGATCTCGATATTCGCCCGTCTCGGCGGCGGTATTTTCACCAAGGGCGCCGACGTCGGCGCCGACCTGGTGGGCAAGATCGAGGCCGGAATCCCCGAGGATGATCCCCGCAACGCCGCCGTGATCGCCGATAACGTCGGCGATAATG
>JADFPK010000234.1 GCA_022562375.1 Pseudomonadota bacterium | reverse complement strand
TGCGATGGAGATAACGCTGGGCCAAAACGTGGCCCATCAGCAAGCGGTTCTCGAGGCGCTTGGTGCGGATGTGGGCGGCCCACATCTTGCCCTTCTTCTGCAGCGCGAAGATGACCCGGTAGCGCTCTACGTCCTCGGGCGAGAGGATCCGGGGCAGGCCGGCCTCGGCGCCGACCGGCGCCGGCGCGTCGGCGAGGAGCTTCTTTAAGGCTTGCGGGTTCTCATGGCCGCCGGCGCCAGGCGCGCCGATGACCAGCCCCCCAAGGGCGATGACGGCGACCAGCGCCCGCAAACATGCGGCCCTCGATCGATGCGGCAGGGAAGTTCGGGCGGACATGAGGATTTACATAAAGGATCGCCCGCGGCCGGGCAAGGGGCCGGGGCTGGACGCCGCCTAGCCGGTGGCGCTACTCTTGGGCTCCAAGGAGAAGGAGACCGTCATGCCGTCCAAGTTCCGGCTCGCCAGCTTCAAGACCTGCCCGTGGGTTCAGCGCGCCGCCATCGTGCTTCGCGAAAAGGGGATCGATTACGACATCGACTATATCGACCGCGACAACAGGCCCGAGTGGTTCCTCGCCATCTCGCCCCATTCCAAGGTGCCGGTCCTTCAGGTCGACGGCGAACGCGCGCTTTTCGAATCGAACGCCATCGCCGAGTATATCGACGAGACCGCGCCGCCGCGCCTCCATCCCGACGACCCGTTCGAGCGCGCGCGAAACCGCGCCTGGACCGATTACGTCCCGACCTTCGCCGCCACCGCCACCGGCGGCAGCCACGCCATGGACGAGGAGGCGTTCAACCAAAAGCGCCAGCAGATCCCCGCCATCTTCGACCGGCTGGAGGCAGCGCTGGGAAGGCGCGGCAACGGCGGTCCCTATTTCAACGGCGCCGATTTCGCCCTCGTCGACGCCGCCTACGCGCCGTTCCTGCAACGCTACACCTATCTCGACAGGCTCCACCCGCTGGGCGTCATCGAGGATTACCCGCAACTCGGCGCCTGGCGGGACGCGCTGATGGCCAGGGAGTCGGTGAAGACATCGACGGTGGCCGGTTTCGAAAGTCTGTATCGCGACAACCTCAAGAACCGCGGCCGCTGGATCTCCCAATTCCTCGCCGAAGCGCCTGCGGCCGCCGAATAAGATTACACGCGTCATCCGGATGGCCGCCCGGGCCGGGCCCTGCGGCATCGAGGCGTTGCGGATCGTCCATGGTATCGGCGCGCTCGGTGGCGTCGGTCAGGGGCCGGAGACCCATCCTGCGCCTATCCTCGGGCGTCAGCTTATCCATCAACTTCAGCAGAGCTTGGTCGCCGCGATGGTGTCAGGCTAATCGGGAATCAGCCCATGGGCTTGTGCCCATGCCTTCCACTCGACTTGCTCTTCTCCAATCGGTTCCAGTCGTTCGGTCAGCGCGTGGTTCTCGGTAAATATCATCAGGTTGTCACAGGGCCAACGGGCAGAGGGCGCGATGAGGCCGTCGAGGCCAAGAAAAGCGACCGCGGCGCCAATCTTCTGCGTTTGCGCGTAGTCACGCTCTCCATAACGGGTGAGGTCGACGCCGAGCGTCGTGAGATTAGCGCGCGCGAGGTGCAATGTCCGTGCCGTGGCGACGGCCAGCCGCGTCACCTTGATCGGTCGCGGGCCCGGTATCGGAGTGAGGTCGGCGAGGAGCGAGGCGACCTCGGCGATCGCGCCGTCGCGCTCTAGGCTCGAATATAGCACAAAGATGCCAGGAGTGCCTTCTGGCGGCGGAGCCCATCGTCCCCCACTGATCGACGGCGCCATGGAATCCGCGCCAATGCGGGTCGCACGGAAAACCTCACCTTCAAAACGTTCGGTCGCAAGTTCGCTTAAACGGTCAACGAGGTCCTGATCGTGGATCATGCCTCGTCAAGCCTTCGTTCTCAGACGTACACCGCGTCGCGGAGTTGGTTGACCAACCGGCGCACTTCATCGATCCGGCCTTCCTGGATTAGCTCAGCTGGCGATGCCCCGTTCAGAAGCTTCTGCGGTGAAAAGATCCACAGCCGCGCTTCGTCCGGCTCGTAGAAATCCGACAGCTGGTCGACGATGAACTCGAGTTCCAGCAGTGTCTTCTCGGTGCGGGCATGCGGATAGGCGCGGCCCTGGTTCCAGCGCGACACCGTTTCCGGGCGTGTGCCGAGAAGATTCGCCACCTCAATATCCCTCATCGCACCTTTGTTGCGGATCGATTCCAGCTTTCTGGCGACCGCGCTACTCACGGTCGCCGCTCCTGTTTTTATCATCGCTTGCTTCCTTTCCGGCGCGCACGAACAAGGCCAGCGGTTGCGGTCCAGACCGGGCTTGATGCGGCCGGGATAGGTGAATGACATTGGCAGTCATAGCCGACTCCTTTCGGCATGACCTTAGCATAGTGTTTTTCATTGCGCAATATATTGCGTATTATATTGAAATTTCAGTTGTGCCTGGGCATGGATCGCATCGGAATTTAGGCCGTGAGATCGATGGGTTCCGGCCACACCACCGCTCCGCAAATGACCGCTGAGCGGGCGGGCGCCGTTACAAGACGGGGGAATTAAACTACATCCCAACGCCGTTGTCAATTAATACTTACGTTACTTGTTAGCTGAGCTAACGTATTCCCAAGCGGTGAGTGGGCCCGGTTTCGGCGGCCGGCGACGGTGTCGAGGGGGCGGGTCATGGCGTGAAAGGTGAGGGGGGACATGGCCGGAAACCGAGGATGGGCACTATGGGACCGGCCCCGGTTTGTTGTGGTATGAAGGGGCGGGACAGTCGATAATGGCCGGCACGCAATAACTGCCGCCACGGCACGCCGGGCGCTTGGCCTTGGCGTGCCGTGCTTGTCAACGCCAAGCGGGGGAGCGAATAATGGGTGAATACGCGCTTGGGCAACCGGTTCCACGGTCCGAGGATCCAAGGCTGCTCAAGGGCGGCGGGCGCTATGTCGACGATATCGTGCTGCCGCGCATGGCCTTCGGCGCCGTCCTGCGCTCGCCCCACGCCCACGCCAAGATCGCCTCGATCGACGTTGCCGAGGCCAAGGCGGCGGAGGGCGTGCTGTGCGTCCTCACCGGCGAGGACTGGGCGGCGGCGGGTTACGGCGATATGCCGTCGGGCGGCGAGCGCTTCCGCCGCGACGGCTCGCCGATGTACGTGCCTCGCTTCCCGGCCCTGGTGAGGGACCGGGTCAGGCGCG
>JADFPK010000233.1 GCA_022562375.1 Pseudomonadota bacterium | reverse complement strand
CTGGCCGTCCTGGCGATGGCGCCGGGGCTGGGCTTGTGGCAGGTGACGGTGCTGTTCGCCCTCTACGGCCTGCTCGGCTCCTTTTATGTCACCAACTTCGCCTTCGCCCGCTCGCTGTTCCCCGATCACATGGTCGGGCGCGGCATCACCATCGTCAATTTCGGCAACTTCATCGGCGTCGCCCTGACGCAAGTCATGACCGGCCTGATCGTCGGCTATTTCGCCACCGGCGACGGCGGCGCGCCGGAACTGGCCTACCGGCTGGTGTTCGCCTATCTCGCCGCGGCGATGGTCCTGGTGCTGCTCTTTTACACCCGCGTCAAGGATTCCAAACCGAGCGAGGATTGAGGACGCGCTTGCCGCCGTCACGCCGGAGAATTGCTTGCGCGAGTGGTGGCGAAAACTGGTATAGTGCGCGCGGGAGGTTGGCGACGGACAGGCCCCTCGCCAACCCGGTCAGATCCGGAAGGAAGCAGCCGTAACGGGGTTCCGCCTGGGTCGTTTCCGGCCTCCCACCCGGGGACACCGGGTTTGAGCGCAAATCTCCGGCCTTTCAGGGATCGAACCGGGCGTAATGAACCAACAGGCACCTTCCCCCGATCCGGCCACGCCTTATCGCGTCCTTGCCCGAAAATACCGGCCGCTCACCTTTTCCGGGCTGATCGGCCAGGACGCCATGGTGCGCACCCTGACCAACGCCATCGAGACCGACCGCCTGGCCCATGCCTATCTTCTCACCGGCGTGCGCGGGGTCGGCAAGACGACGACGGCCAGGATCATCGCCCGGGCGCTCAACTGCATCGGCGCCGACGGCAAGGGCGGGCCGACGCCCGATCCTTGCGGCGTGTGCGAGCACTGCGTGGCGATCACCGAGGACCGGCACATGGACGTGCTGGAGATGGACGCGGCTTCGCGCACCGGCGTCGACGATATCCGCGAGCTCATCGCCAGCACCAGCTACAGGCCGGTCTCGGCCCGCTACAAGGTCTACATCGTCGATGAGGTCCATATGCTCTCTGGGGCTGCGTTCAACGCCTTGCTCAAGACGCTGGAAGAACCGCCGGAGCATGTGAAGTTCGTCTTCGCCACCACCGAGGCGCGCAAGCTTCCGGTCACCGTGCTGTCGCGCTGCCAGCGCTTCGACCTCAGGCGCGTCGGCGAGGAAACCCTGGCATCCTATATCGCCGACATCGCCGCCAAGGAGGCAGCCGATATCGGCCAACGCGCGCTTGCCCTGATCGCCCGCGCCGCCGACGGCTCGGTGCGCGACGCGCTCTCGCTTCTCGACCAGGCCATCGCCCATGGCGCCGCCGGCGAGGCCCAAGGGGAGATCGACGAGGACCAGGTGCGCGCCATGCTGGGCCTCGCCGACCGCACGCGCATCCTCGATCTGTTCGAGGCGGTGATGAAGGGCGCGCTCAAGCAGGCGCTGGAGATACTCGAAGAACAACACGATGCCGGCGCCGACGCCGCCATCGTTTTGTCCGACCTTCTCGAGCTCACCCACTGGCTGACCCGGGTCAAGATCGCGCCGGAGGTCGCCGACGACATCGCGGTGCCGGAGGCGGAGCGGGTGCGCGGCAAGAAACTCGCCGAGGGCCTCGCCATGCCGGTTCTCGCCCGCGCCTGGCAGATGTTGCTCAAGGGGCTGGCGGAGGCGCGACAGGCGCCCAACCCGTTGCAGGCGGCGGAGATGGTGCTGGTCAGGATCGCTTATGCGGCGGAGTTGCCGACGCCGGCCGAAATCGTCGAGTCCCTGCAGCAGACGGGGCGGCAGACGGGCGAAGCGCCGATGCAGACGCCGGCGCCGAAACCCGACGCCCCTGGCCTGGCGCCGGCCCAGTCTTTGGCGGCCGAGCCCTTGGCGGCGGTGCCCATGCCGGTCGAGCCACAGCCGGTGGGGCCGAAGCCGGTGGGGCCAAAGCCGGTGGAGACTATGCCGCCGGCGCCGGGTGCGCCGGGCGCCAGTCTGGCGCTCAGCCCCGAACCGGCGCCGGCGCCCGAGACCGCCGAGCCCGAACCCGCCGCCGCCGATGCGCCGCCAAGGCCCGACGCCCCGAGTCCCGTCACCTTCGAAGAGGTCGTCGAACTGTTCGCCGCCAAGCGCGAAGCGGTGCTTCAAGGCCATCTCTTGAGCGAGGTGCACCTCGTCCGCTTCGAGCCCGGCCGCATCGAGTTCCGGCCCGGCGCCCATGCCCCGCGCGATCTCGCCAACCGGATGGGCGAGCTGTTGAGCCGATGGACGGGAGAGCGCTGGGTGGTCAGCGTATCGGCCGAAACCGGCGCGCCGAGCCTGGCGGAGCAGGCCGAGGGCGCCCGGCGCCAGCGCCGCGACGAGGCGGCCCGGCACCCGCTGGTCCGCGCCGCGCTTAAGACCTTTCCCGGCGCCAAGATCACCGAGGTTCGCGACATCGCCCCGGTGGACCCCGCCGATGGCGACGGCGACGCCGGTTCCGGGACGCCAGAGCGAGAGGACGGACAAGGATGACGAACCTCGGCGAGATGCTGAAGCAGGCGCAGGAGATGCAATCCAAGATGGCGGAGATGCAGGCCAAGCTCGAGCGCGTCGAAGTCACCGGCGCCTCGGGCGGCGGCCTGGTCACGGTGACGCTCGGCGGCAAGGGGGATGTGCGCAAGATCAAGATCGACCCCTCGATCGTCGATGCCCGGGAGGTCGAGGTCCTGGAGGACCTGATCACCGCCGGGGTCAACGACGCCAAGGCCAAGCTCGAGGTGCGCGTCGCCGATGAAATGGCCAAGATCACCGGCGGGCTCAACCTGCCGCCGGGGTTGAAGCTGCCGTTTTAGGGCGTATCAGTGGGCGTAAGCCTGCGTGGCGTTTGAACGTGGATTGATCGCCGGTGCGCGATCAATCCTGAAATGCTTTAGGCAAAGCGGGCGCGGCCGGGCCTGTCCGCTTCGGTCAACCCCGCCGTCGGGTGACAGATCATGACCGGAACCGAGATCGAGCGCCTGATCCAGCTCCTCGCCAAGCTGCCGGGCCTGGGGCCGCGCTCGGCGCGCCGCGCCGTGCTCTATATGATGAAGCGGCGCGAAACGGTGATGGCGCCCTTGGTCAAGGCGCTGGCGGAAGCCGCCGAGAAGATCGTCACCTGCCATGACTGCGGCAATCTCGATACCGTCGATCCTTGCGCGATCTGCGCCGATGGGCGGCGCGATCCGACGATCATCTGCGTCG